>DASSJW010000804.1:0-5229 GCA_035690995.1 Xanthobacteraceae bacterium | reverse complement strand
CGCCCCGATGCCGTCGAGGATCTTGATCCCGGTCGCCGCGTGCCAGGCATCGAACGTGGCCTGCGGCAGGGTCTCGCCGGCGGAGACGCATTTGCGCAGGGATGAAATGTCATGCTCGCCGAGCTTGGCCAGCATCGCGCGATAGGCGGTCGGTGCGGTGAAGCAGACCGTCGCGCCGAACTTCGCGACGGCGGCGAGCAGGTCGTCCGGCCCCGCGCGTTCCAGCAGGATCGTGGCGGCGCCGACGTGCAGCGGAAACAAAACGAGGCCGCCGAGCCCGAAGGTGAAGGCAAGCGGCGGCGAGCCCATGAACCGGTCGCGCGCATCCGCGCGCAGCACATGGCGGCCGTAGCTGTCACAGGTCGCCAGCATGTCGCGGTGGAAGTGCATGGTGCCTTTCGGCTCGCCGGTCGTCCCGGACGTGAAGGCGATGAGGCAGACGTCGTCGCTGGCCGTGTCGCACGCGGCAAAGGTCTCATAGCCGGGCTTCGCCATCAGCGCTTCGAGCGCGTCAGACGCGCCGCTGCCCCAGTAGACGACGCGCTCGATCTCGCCGGCGAGCGGCCGCGCCTTCTCCATGTCCTCGGCCAGGCGGTGGTCGCAGAGCGCGAGCCGGATCTTGGCCTTGGTGATCGGATAGGCGATCTCCTTGGCGCGCAGCAGCGGCATGGTCGCGACCACGATGCCGCCGGCCTTGATCACGGCCAGATAGGCCGCCACCATCATCGGGTTATTGGGGCCGCGCAGCAGCACGCGGTGACCGGGCAGGAGACCGAGGTCGCGCGTCAGCACGTTGGCGATCCGGTTCACCCGCTCGGCCACCTGCGCATAGCTCAGGCTCTCCGTCGGCGAAATGAGACATGGCCGCTCGCCTTCGCCGCTCGCGACCCATCGATCGAGCAGTTCGACCGCGCAATTCATGCGTTCGGGATATTTCAGTTCCGGTAGGTCGAACAGGAAGTCCGGCCATTGCGCGCGCGGGGGAAGGTTGTCGCGCGCGAAGGGGTCGAGATGCGCCGACGGTGTCATGGCTGTCGCTCCTCGCCAAAATCCATCATGGGCTGCGCCGCTCCCCGCGCGTTCTCCCCCTAGTGTCCCGGTTCCGACGTTCGTATGCCTTTGCAGCACGCACTTGTACGAACGTCGGAACCAAAGGGACACTAGAACTCTATGACGCTAGTGCGGCTTTGGATTTGACGTTCCTACGAATCACTCGCGGCAATGCTGGTAGGAACGTCAAATCCGCCACACCCTTCTTATTCCGCGGCGAGCGCCGGCCGCCGCGGATGGTTCTTCAACAGTTCGCGCGCGATCACGATCTTCTGCACCTCGGTCGCACCCTCATAGATGCGCAGCGCCCGGATCTCGCGATAAAGCTCCTCGACCTTGACGCCCTTCTTGATGCCGAGCCCGCCATGCAGTTGCACGGCGCGATCGATGACGCGCTGCGCCGACTCGGTGGCGACCATCTTCGCCATCGCCGCCTCGCGGGTGACGCGCGCGGCGCCCTGGTCCTTGGTCCAGGCCGCGCGATAGACCAGCAGCGCGGAGGCGTCGACCTCGCTGGCGCTGTCGGCGATCGTCGCCTGCGTCATCTGCAGATCGCCGAGCGGGGCGCCAAACAGCCTGCGGCTTGCGGCATGTGCGACGGTCTCGTGCAACGCCCGGCGGGCGAAGCCGAGCGCGGCGGCGCCGACGGTCGAGCGGAACACGTCGAGCGTCGCCATGGCAACCTTGAAGCCCTCGCCCGGCTTGCCCAGCCGATTGGCCAGCGGCACCCGCACGCCCTCGAACCGCAGGGTTGCGAGCGGATGCGGCGCGATCACCTCGATGCGTTCCGCCACCTGCAGGCCCGCGGTATCAGCGTCGACCACGAATGCCGACAGCCCCTTGGCGCCGGCGCCTTCGCCGGTGCGCGCGAAAACGACGTAGTGGTCGGCGATGCCGCCGTTGGAAATCCAGGTCTTCACGCCGTCGAGGCGCAGGTGCGACGGCCCGTCCGCCGTCGCGGTGGTCGCCAGCGCGGCGACGTCGGAGCCGGCTTCCGGCTCCGACAGGGCGAAGGCGGCGATGGCGCGTCCGTCGCGCACCGGCGGCAGATAGCGCGCCTGCAGCTCCGCCGACCCGAACAGCGAGATCGAGCCGGTGCCCAGACCCTGCATGGCAAAGGCGAAATCCGCGAGCCCGTCGCGGAACGCCAGGATCTCGCGGGCGAGGCAGAGCGTGCGCACGTCGAGCCGGGGATGCAGCCCGCCATGTTCGGCCGGGACCACCGCCTTGAGGAAGCCGGCCTCGGCCAGCGCCTTGACCCGCGCCCGGCACGCCGCGTCGACATCATCGTGCGGCAGCGCGGAGAGCGTGGCGTCGGCCCAGCGCGCGAGCGCCTGCGCGAACCGGCGGTGGCCGTCGTCGAAAAATGGCCAAGTCAGGGTTTCGTCGAGGTCCATCTCAGTTGCCCTCGAACACCGGCTTCTGCTTGGCGGCGAAGGCGCGGAACGCGCGCGCGAAATCCTCCGTCTCCATGCATAGCGCCTGGGCGACCGCTTCCGCTTCGATCGCGCTCTCAACCGCCATCGCCCACTCCATCTCCAGCATGCGCTTGGTCATGCCGTTGGCGAAAGTGGGCCCCGCGGCCAGCTCCGCGGCCAATTGCTGCGCCTGCGCCAGCACCGTGTCCGCTGGGACGAGCCGGTTGAAGAAACCCCAGCGTTCCGCCTCCTCGCCGCCCAGCGTGCGGCCGGTATAGAGCAATTCGGCCGCGCGCCCCTGGCCGATGATGCGCGGCAGCATGGCGCAGGCGCCCATGTCGCAGCCGGCGAGCCCGACCCGGTTGAACAGGAACGCCACCTTGGCGGTCGGGGTTCCGAGGCGCAGGTCGGAGGCCATGGCGAGGATCGCGCCTGCGCCCGTGCACACGCCGTCGACGGCGGCGACGATCGGCTGCGGGCAGGCGCGCATCGCCTTGATGACGTCTCCGGTCATGCGGGTGAACGCGAGCAGCTCCGCCGTTGCCATCTTGGTGAGCGGTTCGATGATCTCGAAGACGTCCCCGCCGGAGCAGAAATTGCCGCCGGCGCCGCAGATGACGAAGGCCTTCACGGCCTTTTCCTTCGCCGCGGCGCGGAAGAGATCGGCGAGCTCGGCATAGCTGTCGAAGGTGAGCGGGTTTTTCTTGTCCGGACGGTCGAGCGTGATGGTCGCGACCTTGCCGTCGACCGCCAGTCGAACGTGGCGCGCGGCGTAGTCCTTCAGCGGCAGGGTGATGGGATTGGCTGCGCTCATCGCGGCCCTCCGTTGCCGATCGCCTTGCGCGCCGAGGCCTTGGTCTTGGCCAGGAGACGCAGGAGGGTCTCGATGTCGCCGCTGGAAAGGTCGGCGAACATTTCCCCGATCCAGTCGCCGTTCTCCCGCGCCATGGCGCGGAAGAACCGGCGCCCCTCGGCGGTGAGGCTGACGATCTGGGCGCGCCGGTCCTTGGGCGACGGCCGCCGATTGATCAGGCCCTGCTCGACCAGCCGCTCGACCAGGCCGGTGACGTTGCCGTTCGACACCATCATGCGCTGCGAGAGCTCGCCCAGCGTCATGCCTTTCGGCGCGCGGTCGAGCTGCGCCAGCAGATCGAAACGCGGCAGGGTGACCTCGAAGCTGTCGCGCAGACGGCGGCGCACCTCGGTCTCGATCACCTCCTTGCAGGTGAACAGCCGCAGCCACAGGCGCAATTCATCCTTGTGGTCGTGCGGCCGCTCGGCGACCTTGGTCTCCGCATCGAGCGGTATCCTTGCGACGTCATCCATCACGCGCACACTGGTTTGGCTCGGAATAGTCTCGTGTCCCGGGCGAGTGCAGCGAGGGCTTCTTTAGCCCTCGCGGAACGAGACACCGATCTCGGGCCTGCCCGAGATCGGCAATTAGACGCACGCAAATCGGGTAAACCCGACTTGCGTTGACCCAGCGCGAGAGTCGTGAAGCGCGATACAAACTGTCGCGAGGCTCCCGTCGTGCTGCCCCTGGGTCCCGGATCTTCGCTCGGGCTACGCCCTCACTCGTCCGGGACACGAGATGAGTAGGGTCCGTCGGCATCACATCTCTCCGCCCGCGACGGCCAACGTCGTGCCGGTCACGGCCGCGGCCTCCGCCGAACATAGATAGAGCACCGCGGCGGCGACTTCCTCCGGCCGGATCAGGCGGCCGATCGGGGCGTCCTTCTCATACGCGGCGAGCACGTCCGATCGCGCGCGGCCGGTGGTGGCGGCGACGCGCTCGATGCTGTCGCGCACCAGGTCGGTGTCGGTATAGCCGGGGCAGACCGCATTGACCGTCACTCCGCGCGTCGCGGTCTCGGCGGCGAGCGCGCGCGTCAGGCCCACCAGCGCGTGCTTCGCGGCGCAGTAGGCGGTGACATAGGGGTAGCCCCTGAGCCCGGACGTGGAGGCGATGTTGACGATGCGGCCGAAGCCGCGCGTGATCATGCCGGGCAGTACCGCTTGGCTGGCGTGGACCGCGCCCATGACATGCACATTCCACATCGCCTGAAACACCGCCGGATCGGCCTTGACGAAGGCGCCGGTCTCGACCGAGCCGGCATTGTTGACCAGAATGGCGATCGGCCCGCGGGCCGTTTCGGCCGCCGTCACCTGGCGCTTGACCTCGACCGCATCTGTGACATCGGCGACCCCGCATCCCGCGGCTTCGCCGGCGGCCACCGTCGCGCGCAGCGGCGCCTCGCTGCGTCCGATCACGGTCACGGCCGCGCCTGCGCCGGCGAGCGCGGCGGCGACGGCGCGTCCGATGCCGCGCCCCCCGCCGGTGACCAGAGCGTGCTTGCCCGCGAGCGCCATATCCCCTGCCGGTTGAGATTCGAACAATCAAAATACTTTAAGCTTAAAATTTACAGGCTTCAAGCTTGTCGCGGGAATGTTTTAAGCCTAAAGTAAATCTGTCGTGCGCTGCGACGTCACCCCGACGCGCTGCCGTATTGGGCGGGCCTTGAAGCGGTGACGGCCTCGGATGCCCGGAGCGCGACCCGCGATAGGTGGAGGCGTGCATGAAGGTTCACGTGATCGGCGGCGGGCCGGCCGGCCTCTATTTCTCGATTCTGATGAAGAAGGCGTGGCCGGCGACGCGCATCACCGTGTTCGAGCGCAACCGTCCCGACGATACGTTCGGCTTCGGCGTGGTGTTCTCCGATCAGACGCTCGACACGTTCGAGAGCTACGACCGCGAGAGCTA
>DASSJW010000803.1:0-3490 GCA_035690995.1 Xanthobacteraceae bacterium | reverse complement strand
CAGCATGGCGCCTTCGGCGAGCGGCCGCGTTCCCGCGAGCCGCGCGTGCAGTTCCTGCCAGATGCGCGCGTCCGGCCAGTTCTCGATGTCGTCATCGGGGGCGCATTGCAAGTACAGCCGCGCCAGGGTCGGCGAGCGCATTGTGTAGAGCGCAAAGCCGCGATCGTGATAGGCATAAATGAGCTCGCCTTCGGGTGGGGGGGATTCCGACAGCACCCCGACCCAGCCGAACGGATATTCGCGATCATAGGTGGTGAGCACGTTGGCCGGAATGCTCGGCCGGCAAATGCCGTGAAAACCATCGCAGCCGCCGATGAAGTCGCAAGACAGCTCCTGGTCCCTGCCCTCGTGCCGGAACCGGATCTTCGGGGACTTGCCGGCGACGTCATGGACGCTGACGTCGGCCGCCTCGAACAGGATCTGGCCGCCATCGGCGAGCCGCCGGTCGATCAAATCCTTCACCACCTCCTGCTGGCCATAGATGGTCACGCCCTTGCCGACGAGCTCGCGGAAATTGATGTAGTGCAGGGCCCCGCCGAAGCCGAAATAGACGCCGTTGTGAAACATGCCTTCGCGCTGCATGCGCGCACCCACGCCGATCTCCACCAGGAGGTCGCTCGCCCATTGCTCGATCAGTCCGGCGCGGATGCGACTCTCGATATAGTCACGGCTGCGGTTCTCCAGCACGACAGACTCGATGCCCGCCAGATGCAGGAGATGCGACAGCATCAGCCCGGCCGGCCCTGCCCCGACAATACCGACCTGCGTGCGCATTCAGCTCTCCTTTTCCGCGGTTCGTTGCGCTCATTGCAATGGCAAGGCCCCGGCGAGAAGAGACGGACGCGGGATTGCCTTGCATTTTTCGGCCGATCCGGCCGGCAGCGACCCGCAGCTTGGCAAGCGCCATCCGCGCAACCGCTCAGCCCAACGCCGCATCAAGGTCAGCGATGAGGTCGCCGGGATCTTCGATGCCGACCGACAGCCGCACCAGCGTGTCGCTGATGCCCAATGCGGCACGCACGTCCGGGGGTACCGAGCCGTGGGTCATCAGCGCGGGATGCTCGATGAGGCTTTCAACCCCGCCGAGGCTTTCAGCCAAAGCGAACAGCTGGCAGCGCTCAAGAAAACGGCGCGCATCGTCGAGCGTGCCGTTGAGTTCGGCCGAGATCATGCCGCCGAAGGCGCGCATCTGCTTCTTGGCAAGCGCGTGCTGCGGATGGCTCGCAAGGCCGGGATAGAACACGCGCCGCACCTTTGGATGCCGTTCGAGCCAGGCCGCGATCTTCAGCCCCGAGGCGCAATGCCGCTCCATGCGCAACGCCAGGGTCTTGAGACCACGCAGCGCCAGGAACGAATCGAACGGGCCTTGAATGGCGCCGACGGCATTCTGCAGGAACTTGAGACGCTCGCTCAAGTCCGCGTTGTCGGCGACAACTGCCACACCGCCGACCATGTCGGAATGGCCGTTGAGATATTTTGTGGTCGAATGCACGACGAGATCGAAACCATGCTCGAGCGGGCGCTGCACGTAGGGACTGGCGAAAGTGTTGTCCGCGGCGGCCCAGATGCCGCGACGCTTGGCGATCGCGGCGACGCGCTCGAGATCGACGAGCTTAAGCAGCGGATTGGTCGGCGTCTCGACCCAGACCAGGCGCGTATTCGGCCGGATCGCCGCTTCGATCGCATCCGGATCGGCGAGATCGAGATAGCTCACCTCGAGTCCCATCGAGCGCTTGCGCACCCGCTCGAACAGGCGGCGCGAGCCCCCGTAGAGATCGTCGACGGAGATGACGTGGGAACCGTGGTCAAGGCATTCGAGCGACGTTGAAATGGCCGCGAGGCCCGACGCGAAGGCGAAAGCCGCGCTGCCGCCCTCGAGATCGGCGATGCAGCGCTCGAACGCCATGCGCGTGGGGTTCTTCGTGCGTGCGTAGTCGTAGCCCTTGTTCACGCCAGGGCTTTGCTGCACGTAAGTCGACGTGGCGTAAATCGGCATCATGACGGCGCCGGTGGTCGGGTCAGGCGCCTGCCCCGCATGGATGCAGCGGGTGGCGAAATCGAGTTGGTTCGATCTGGTCATTCAAGCCTCACGTCCAGCCGTCATCATCCGCGCGAGCGGATCATCCAGTAAACACCAAACCGGGCGGCCCGGAAACGATCGCGCAACAACGCGTGCTCGGTGCATAGTGTGCCCGCTTGCGCGGGCATGGCACCTTGGCAATTACGGCGCGATCCTGAAATAGTTGATCAGATCGAGGCGGGTCGCAATGCCGACGAAGCGATCGCCATCCATCACGATGGCGATGTAGTCCTTGCGGAACAACGGCACCAGGTCGGCGATCGGCGCGTCGGCGGAGATCGTCTCGAGGCGCGTCACCATCGCATCCTTGACCGGTCGCGCAAACACCCGGTTCGGATCGTCCTGTTCCGTGAGCAACGCCGCCAGCACGTCGCTTTCGTCGACGAGGCCGACCACGCGCCCGCTCTCGTCGATCACCGGCAGTTGCGAGACGTCGGCCGAGCGCATGCGGGCGAACACCGTGCGCAGATTGTCCTGCGGACGCACGAAGACGGCGGTACCCTCGCTGTAGCGGCTGACCACGACGTCGCGCACGGTGCCGTGGCGATGGGGATGACTCCAGCCCTCCTGCGCCAGGAAGGTGGGATTGAACACCTTCGACAGATACTTGGCGCCGGAGTCGCAGACCAGACTCACCACCCTTTGCGGGGCCGACTGGGCGCGGCAATAGCGTAGCGCCGCCGCCAGCAGCGTGCCCGAGGAGGAGCCGGCGAGCACCCCCTCCATGCGCAACAGCTCGCGCGCCGTCGCGAAGCTCTCGGCATCGGGAATGGTGAAGGCCTTCGAGACCAGCGACAGATCGGCATTCGGCGGTACGAAATCTTCGCCGATGCCTTCAACCGCCCAGCTCCCCGCCTCGATCATCCGCCCGGTGGCGATATAGGGCGCGAGCACCGAGCCCTCTGGGTCGGCAAGGATCATCGCGGTCGCAGGCGACGCTTGGCGCATGTACCGGCCAATGCCCGTCAGCGTACCGCCGGAGCCGACGCCCACCACGATGGCGTCCACGTCGCCATCCATCTGGCGCAGGATTTCCGGGCCGGTTGTCATCTCGTGCGCCAGCGGATTGGCCGGATTGGCGAACTGGTTCACGAAGATCGCGCCGGGCGTGCGACGCGCGATCGCCTCGGCAACGTCCTGATAATAGTCGGGATGGCCTTTGCCGACGTCCGAGCGCGTGGTGACGACCTCGGCGCCCATGGCTTTGGCATGCAGCACCTTTTCGCGCGCCATCTTGTCGGGCACGACGAGCAGTGTGCGATAGCCCTTGCGGCCACCCACCAGAGCGAGCCCGAGCCCGGTATTGCCGGCCGTCGCCTCGACGATTGTACCGCCGGGCTTGAGCCGACCATCGGCCTCTGCCGCCTCGATCATCGTGCGCGCGGGCCGGTCCTTGAGCGAGCCGGACGG
>DASSJW010000802.1:0-4080 GCA_035690995.1 Xanthobacteraceae bacterium | reverse complement strand
CGACGTGGCGCGCGACAAGCTCGGCATCGGGCCGGAGCACCTCGAGCCCTATGGCCATTACAAGGCCAAGGTGTCGATGGACTTCATCAAGTCGCTGAAGAGCCGTCCGAACGGCAAGCTGATCCTGGTTTCGGCGATCACGCCGACGCCCGCCGGCGAGGGCAAGACCACGACCACGGTCGGCCTTACCGACGCGCTCAACCACATCGGCAAGAAGGCGATGCTATGCCTGCGAGAGCCTTCGCTCGGCCCGTCCTTCGGCATGAAGGGGGGCGCGGCCGGCGGCGGCTATGCCCAAGTCGTGCCGATGGAAGACATCAATCTCCACTTCACCGGCGACTTCCACGCCATCACCTCGGCGAACAACCTGCTCGCCGCCATGATCGACAATCATATCTACTGGGGCAATCCGCTCGGCATCGACCAGCGTCGCGTCACTTGGCGTCGCGTGCTCGACATGAACGACCGAGCGCTGCGCTCGATCGTCTCGTCTCTCGGCGGCGTCGCCAACGGGTTCCCGCGCGAAGACGGCTTCGACATCACCGTCGCGTCGGAGGTGATGGCGATCTTCTGCCTCGCCAGCGATCTCGAGGATCTCAAGAAGCGCCTCTCAAACATCATTGTGGCCTATACCCGCGACCGCAAGCCGGTACGCGCCGGCGACCTCAAGGCGCATGGCGCCATGACGGCGCTGCTCAAGGAGGCGCTGGCTCCCAATCTGGTGCAGACGCTGGAGGGAACGCCGGCCTTCGTGCACGGCGGGCCGTTCGCCAACATCGCCCACGGCTGCAATTCGGTGCTGGCGACGACGACCGCGCTGAAGCTCTGCGATTACGTGGTTACGGAGGCGGGCTTCGGCGCCGACCTCGGCGGCGAAAAGTTCCTCGACATCAAATGCCGAAAGACCGGACTGTCGCCGGACTGCGCGGTGCTGGTTGCGACCATCCGCGCCCTCAAGATGCACGGCGGGGTCAAGAAGGAGGATCTCAAGGCCGAGAACCTGAAGGCGCTCGAGGCCGGCATGGCCAACCTCGCTCGCCACGTGGAGAACGTGCAGAAATTCGGCATTGTCCCGGTGATCTCGATCAACCGCTTCAGCGCCGACACCGACGCCGAGATCGCGCTGGTCGAAGAGCACGCCAAGAAGCTGGGCGTCGAGGCCGTCATGGCGGACCATTGGGCCGAGGGCGGCCGCGGGGCAGCCGACGTGGCGCGCGCGGTGGTGAAGGTTGCCGACAGCGGCAAGAGCAAGCTCAAATTGCTCTATCCCGACGAGATGCCGCTCATCGAAAAGATCCGCACCATCGCCAAGGAAATTTACCGCGCAAGGGATATCTCGGCCGAGAAGTCCGTGCGCGATCAGCTCGCCCAGTTCGAGCAGATGGGCTACGGCAAGCTGCCGGTCTGCATCGCCAAGACCCAGTACAGCTTCTCGACCAACGCCGACACCAAGGGCGCGCCGGTCGATCACACCATCCCGGTGCGGGAGGTCAGGCTCTCCGCCGGGGCTGAGTTCGTGGTGGCGATCTGCGGGGAGATCATGACCATGCCCGGCTTGCCGCGGGTGCCCGCCGCCGACTCGATCGATGTCGGGGCGGATGGCAAGATCGTCGGGCTGTTCTGATCCTGCATCCGCCTGGGTTCGAGGCGCGCAGCGCATTCGCATGAGGCGGATCGATGCCTCCTTCGTCGCCCGCGGGGATTGCCCCGCGGGTCCACCTTTCGTCGCAAGACGCTTTTCGCGAGAAAGAAGATGGGTTGCAGGGTCAAGCCCGGCAACGGCGCCCCGCATCGACGCAAGTGAAATCGCGCTACGCTAAAGCTTCGCGATCCCGGCCTGGGTGATGATGTCACGGAACATCGGCACCTCTTTGGCGACGCGCGCCATGTGACCCTTGCCGTCCCTGGCGGTGACCTCGAATCCTGCCGCGGTCAGCCGCTGGCGCATGTCGGGCTTGCTGAGAATCTCGAGCGCCACCTTTTCGAGCCGGCTCACGACCTCGGGCGGTGTCTTCGCGGGCGCCATCAGCGCGGTATAGGTGTCGAACACGAAATCCGGGTAACCCGATTCCACCATGGTCGGAATATCTGGCAGGTCGTGCCACCGCGTCGGGCCGGTGACCGCGAGACCTTTGATGTTGCCAGCCTTGATCTGCGGATGCGCGGGCGCCAGCACGCCGGAGCTCAATTGCACCGTGCCTGAGAGCAGTGCCTTGAGCGCATCGCCGCCGCCGGGAAACACGACCGTCGCCATCTTCTGCAAGCCTTCGCGCAGCTTCAGCACCTCGGCCTGGAGCTGCGGCGTGGTCCCGATCGGCGGGGTCGAGACGTTGAATTTGTCGGGATTGGCTTTGGCGAGCGCGACGAATTCCTTCATCGATTTGACGCCCAGATCCGGCATCACCGCGAACACGTGCGGCGAGACGGCAAGCTCGCAGACGGCGGAGAAATCCTTGAACGGATCGTAAGGCGGGGTGTTGTAGAGGCCGGGATTGACCGAATACGCGCTGGTCGAAAGCAGGATCGTGTAGCCGTCGGCATCGGAGCGCGCGACGTAGCCCATGCCGATATTGCCGCCGCCGCCACCCTTGTTCTCCACGATGACCGAGCCGCCCATCGCCTCCTGCATCGCAGCCGCCATGATGCGGGCGATGATGTCAGACGGTCCGCCGGGAGTGTTGGCCACCACGATCCGGATGGGGCGGTCGGGATAGGCGGCAAACGCCGTGCCGATGCGCAGGACGGCGGGCGCGACGATGCCGGCGAGGGCAGCCTTGATCAGCCGGCGCCGTGTGAGTGAAGCCTTGGTTTCGAGTGACTGCGTCATTCCGTGTCCTCCCGGGACGTGCTCTTTTGAAAGCGATGCTAGGAACTTGCGAGCCTCCCCGCAACTTGGATGGGACCGCGCTGGAGCGTGTTGCGGCCATCTGCCGCTTGCTTCTGGCCGCAGGGTAACGCGTATGCGAGAGTCGCGATCACACCCGCCGTTTGCCTCCGGTGCGCTCCCTCGGCTCGTTTTCCTCGAGTTGCGGCGCCAGTCGCTGAGCCTCCGCAACGAGCGCCGCAGTCAGCGGCGTCATCGGCTCGCGCGAAGGGACGACCAGGCCGATCGTATGCACGGCTTCTGGCTCGACGATGGGAATGGCGCGGATCGTCTCGGTGAGGCCGAGCGTCTCCGCGAGCTTCGCCGGCATGACGCTCGCCCAACGGCCGGTACGCACATGGGCGAACAGCACGATCATGGAATTGGATTCCAACGTCGGCTGTGGCGTGCCGCCGGCCCCGCGGAGCAGTCCGTCGATGATGCGCCGGTTCTGCATGTCGGGCGTGAGCAGACAGAGCGGAACCTGCGCCACCTCCGCCCAGGTCACCGCCGCGCGGTTGCCCAAGGGGGCATCCGACGAGGTCAACAGCCGATAGTGCTCGCGGTAGAGCGCAATGGCGTTGACCCGGCCGAGCGGCTCGTTGTCGAGGTAGGTCAGCCCAGCGTCGATCTCCAAATTCTCAAGCTGTGTCAGCACCTCGATCGAGGTACGCGACAGGATCGTGAACTGAACGTTGGGATGACGCATGCGGAACGGCGTGGTGAGGCTCGCCACCATCGCGAGCGTGGTGGGAATCGCGGCGATGCGCAGGCGTCCGGTCAGGCCGTGGCGTAGCGCCTCGAGCTCTTGCCGCATGGCGCGGGAGTCGCCGACGATGCGCCGTGCCCAATCGAGCACCCGCTCACCCTCGGGGGTGAAGCTCTGGAAGCGGGAGCCGCGATTGACCAGCAGGACGCCCATCGTGTCCTCCAGCTGCTTGATGCCGGCGGACAGCGTGGGCTGAGTCACGCCGCAGGATTCCGCCGCGCGCCCAAAATGCCGCTCCCGGGCCAGTGCCAGAAGAAATTCCAGCTTATCGATCAATGCGGTAGCCTCGGCGACGAGCAGTTCCCAATATCGATCTATTGATAGATAATTTCAATCGATTGATGGTGGTTGGGGGCTTGTTTTTGATCGATAAATCCCGCTCTTCTGGCTTTCAGAAGGATTCCAGCATGGACGCGCGGACCGATGATCAAGCTCCCGGGTCGGGACG
>DASSJW010000801.1:0-3242 GCA_035690995.1 Xanthobacteraceae bacterium | reverse complement strand
CATTGGGTGATCTACGGCACGCCCCAGCGCATCGCCGACAAATTCGAAGAATGGTTCACGGGCGGGATGGCGGACGGGTTCGTCGTCATGCCCGCCTACTTTCCCGGCGCGTTCGATGACTTCGTCAACCTGGTCGTGCCGGAGCTGCAGCGCCGCGGCCTGTTCAGGCGGGACTATTCCGGCCCGACGCTGCGCGATCATCTCGGTTTGCCGCGCGCGGTCCGGGCGCCGGCTTGAAAGCGAGCGGGACATGGGCATTCCCATCACGGCTTCGCATCCTCACCGCCGCAGCGCCAGCACCACCCACGGGCCGCGCCGGCGTGCGGCAATCCTCGCGCTCGCCATCGTCGCGCTGCTGCCGGCCGCAGCATGGGCACAGTCGTTCCCAAACAAACCGATCCGGCTCCTGCTGCCGTTTGCCGCCGGGGGCGCCGCCGATCTGTTCGGGCGCTCGCTGGCGAGCGGGCTCACCACGGAACTCGGCCAGCAGGTCGTGGTCGAAACCCGTCCCGGGGCCGGCGGCCTCACGGGTGTCGACGCCGTCGCCAAGAGTGCGCCCGACGGCTACACGATCTGTCTCGCCGGAGCGGCCGCCTTGTCGGCCATTCCGTTCATGGTGAGCAAGATGCCGTTCGACTGGCAGACGGATCTTGCGCTGCTCACGCTCGTGGTGCGCGTTCCGGAAGTCCTGACCGTCCATCCGTCACTCGGGGCCAATACATTCGGAGACTTTCTCACCTATGCCCGCGCTCATCCCGGCAAGATCAATTTCGGCTCGGCCGGTGCCGGCTCGATCACGCATCTGGCGGGCGAATTGTTCAAGACCGAAGCCAAGCTCGATCTCGTGCATGTCCCCTATCGCGGCGTCGGCCCGGCCGTGACCGACATGCTCGGCGGCCACATTCAGATGATCGTGGCCGACGTCCCGTTCCTGCTGCCGCATATCAGATCCGGCGCCATCAGGCCGCTCGCCGTGACCTCAGCCGCGCGCAGCGCGGCGTTGCCCGATGTTCCGACCACCGCCGAACTGGGTTATCCCGGTATCAATTCCGACAATTGGTACGGCCTGGTCGCGCCCGCAGGCACGCCAGCGGAGATCCTCGACAAGCTGCGCAAGGCGAGCGTCACGGTGCTGCGCTCCGAGGAGCTGAAAAAGCAGTTCGACAGCCAGAGCGCCGTACCCTCGCCCACCACTCCCGCTGAGTTCGCGGCGTTCGTGCGCGCGGAACAAGCCAAATGGGGGCCGCTCGTGCTCGCGACCGGCGCCAAGCTCGAGTGAGCAGCCTGCGCACGCCGACCGTACAGTCTGCCGCCACCCGGACGGCGGGCCACGCTCACCGCTTGAGGCCGATGGCGCTGAGCGCCTTGGCCCATTGATCGGTTTCCTCGCGCAGCATCTGGGCGAACTCGGCGGGCGAATTGGCGACGGCGATGGAGCCGAAATCGGCCATCCGCTTCCGGATCTCCTCGTCCTTCGCCATCTGCGCCATTACGTCCGCGAGGCGGTCGATGATGGGTTGCGGCGTTCCCGCGGGGGCGAACAGCGCGTTCCAGGATTCGACCGGATAGTCGACCAGCCCCAGCTCCATCAGGGTGGGAATGTCGGGCATGTGCGGGCTGCGCTTGGCCGTGGTGATGGCGAGCGGCCGCACCGTGCCCGCGGCGAGCTGGCCCATCGCATCCGACATGTTGGAGAAGGCAAGCTGGACCTCGCCGGTGACCACCGCGGCGGTCGCCAAGGCGCCGCCGCGATAGGGCACGGAGGTGAACTTGGATGCAGTCTTGACGCGGAAGATCTCCGCCGCGAATTGCATCAGGCCGCCGGCGCCGACCGTCCCGTAGCTGAGGCCGTCGGGCAGACTCTTGCTGAGCGCGGCGAGCTCGCCGGCGGAGCTGGCCTTGACCTGCGGATTGACAACGAGGACCAGCGGATTGGTGTTGATCAAGCTGATCGGGGCGAGGTCCTTGAGCGGATCGTAAGGCAGCTTCTCGGTCGCCGGCGAGACCGTGATCGGTCCGATCCCACATACGCATAGCGTGTAGCCGTCAGGGGCCGCCTTGGCGACTGCGTCGGTGCCGTTGATGCCGCCGGCGCCGGCGCGGTTCTCCACGACCACGTTCACGTTCAGCGTTTTCTGCATGTAGCTGGCAGTGAGACGACCCACCACGTCGGTGTTGCCCCCGGCCGCAAACGGCACAATCAGCTTGATGGCGCGGCGGGGATAGGCGTCCTGTGCGGTTGCGGCCTGCAAAGGCGCAACGATGCAAAGCGCGGCGAGAGCAACGAGGACCGATCTCATTCCAACCTCTTCGATGAATTCGGCTGAGGAACGTGGCTGCGATTCAACAGCTTCCACATGTGGGCGGGCGACAGCGGCAGCTCACGCAGCTCGACGCCCAGCGGAGCAAGCGCCGCCGCCACCGCATTTGCGGCCGTCGCCGCCACGGCAACCATGCCGCCCTCCCCCGCGCCTTTGGCGCCGAGCGGATTGGTCTTGGATCGCCGCAGCTCCATCGTGATGGCGCGGACGTTGGGAAAATCGCCCGCGAGGGGCACGAGGTAGTCGGCCAGCGAGGTATTGAGGATCTGCGCGTCCTCGTCGTAGATGACCTGGTCGAGGAAGACCCCGCCCAGTCCTTGCACCAGCGCCCCGATCGCCTGGCCATGAACGATATGCGGATTGATGGCGCGACCTACATCCTCGATGGCGACATAATCGAGAATCTCGACATGCCCGGTGCGCGGATCGACCGCGACATGGCAGGCATGGGCGCCGTAGCTGTAGGTGCGAATTGTGGTCGCGAAACTGCCTTCCGCCTCGAGGCCGGCAAACTCCGCGAAGGTCGCGTGCTTTGCTCCCGCGCTCACGGCCCCGTCCGCAATCGTGATCTCTTCATTGGGCAGACCGAAGCGTTCGGTGGCCGCCGCACGGATGGCGGCGATGAGATTACGGCATCCATCCATCACCGCCGAGCCGCCCACCACCATGGAGCGGGACGCGAATGTGCCGAAACCCTCGCGCACATAGGTGGTCGAGCCGTGCAGAATGCGCACGCGCTCGAACGGCAATTTGAGCGTATCGGCGGCGACCTGCGCCAGCGTCGTCTCGAGCCCCTGTCCCAGCACCGACGACCCGACATAGACGGTGACGCCGCCATCCTCCTCGACCCTGACGCGGACGTTCTCCTTGCCCGAGCCGCTGCTCTCCACGAAGGGCACGGCGGCGAGGCCATGATAACGT
>DASSJW010000800.1:0-2498 GCA_035690995.1 Xanthobacteraceae bacterium | reverse complement strand
GCCTGCTCATTTCACCGGATACACCTTCTCCAGCTGCGCGAAGTAGCCCTCCTGCTTGAGCTGGTCGATGACGCTGAGATCGAGATAGTCGTTCACGTTGCGGCTGCCGATGTCGGTCCCGATCGACTCGAGCTGCTCGAGCACGCTCTTGGCACCCTCGACCGAGGGCGCCGCGTCGCGTGGCATCAGGCGCTTGAAATCGGCATAGGTCGCCGCGATGACTTTCGGATCGCTGGTCTTGAATTTCTGCGCGATGACCTCCTTCGCCTTCTTCTCGTCGGAGAGCGCGAGGTAGGCGCCGGCGATGTAGGCCTTGACGAAGCGCGTGAGGGCGGCGCGGTTCTGCTTGAGGTAACCGCTGGTGACCACGACCGAGTCGAAAATCCACGGCGTGTTGGCCGCGGCGAGATCGATGATCGGGTTGAAGCCGCGTTCCTTGGCCACCGTGATGCCCGGTTCGATGAGCGGGGCGACATCGATGCGGCCGGCCATCAGCGCCGCCAGGCGTTGCGAACTGCCGCCGATCTGGGAGACGGTGACATCCTGACGGGTGAGGCCGAGCTTCTTGAGCAGAATGCCGATGGCGATGTCGGTTTCCGAGCCGAAGGTGCTGATGCCGAAGGTCTTGCCCTTGAGATCGCCCATGCCGACCCCGGCCTTGGTGAACATGGTGATCGGGATGGTGTTGCAGGTGGAGGTCACGAGCCGCAGGTCGGCGCCCTGCTTGTTGGCCAGCACCGCCGGGGCGAGCCCGACATGCATGCCCTGGATTTCGCCGGAGAGCAGCACCTGCAGGCCGCGGGTGCCGCCTTCCATATTGATGACTTCGGTCTTGATCCCTTCTTTTTCGTAGAAGCCGCCGGCCTCCCCCATCCAGACGGGAAAGATGGTCACGACCGGCGCCGAGATCCCGATCTTGAATGGGATCAACTCGGCGGCGGTGGCGCACGGCACCGCGGCCGCGAGCGTGAGCGCGACGCAGGTCGCCACCCTGCAAAACATGCCAATTCGCATTGCGTCCTCCCTGAGGCGGGTTCCCGGTTCGGTCGAGCTGTCCGCCTGTAATGGGTTAGGAATTGGGATCGCTCCGGTCAACCGCGTGCCGGTTGCGGTCGGCCCGCACGTCCTCCTCGATCAGGCCCCAGATGCGGTCCTCGATCTGATGGAAACGCGCCTCGCGCTTCATCGCCAGCCGGCGTGGCCGCTCGATCGGCACCGGGATGATGTCCTTGACCTGCCCCGGACGGCCGGAGAACACCACGATGCGATCGGATAGATAAATCGCTTCGTCGATCTGGTGGGTCACGAACAGCACGGTCTTGCTGGCTTGTACCCAGATCCGCAGCAGCTCTTCCTGCATCACTTCGCGGGTCTGCGCGTCGAGCGAGGCGAACGGCTCATCCATCAGCAGAATCTTCGGGTCCATGACCAGCGCGCGTGCCAGGTTGACGCGTTGCTGCATGCCGCCGGAAAGCTCATAGGGATAATGCTGCTCGAAGCCGGCCAGTCCAACCATGTCGATGAAGTGCGCCGCACGGTCCTTGGCCTCGCGTGTTCTGACGCCGAGGCATTCCAGTCCGTAAAGGACGTTGCGAAGCACGGTCCGCCACGGCAGCAGCGAGGCGTCCTGAAACACCACCGCGCGGTCCGGCCCCGGTTTCGACACCTCCTTGCCGTCCACCAGGATACGGCCCGAGGTTGCGGCGATCAGCCCGTCCACCACCGAGAGGAACGTGGTCTTGCCGCAGCCCGATGGCCCCACGATCGAGACGAATTCGCCGTCCATGACTTTCAGGTTCACGCCGCCGAGCGCCACCAGCCGCGTATTGGTGCGGGGCTGGAAATATTCCAGCCGGATGTCCTGCGCTTCGAGCTTGGGGTGCATGGTGTGCTGCGATTGGGTTCAGGACGGTGGACGCCAGACGTCGACGCTGCGTTCGATCCGCCGCAGGAGCTCGACCAGGGTCACGCCGATGGCGACGATGGTGAGCACGCCGACGAAAACCTTGTCGGTCTGGAAGCGCGAGCCGGCCTGGCTGATCATGGCGCCGATGCCCGCGCCTGAACCGTAGATCTCGCCGACCACGACCCCGATCATCCCGCGTCCGACCGCAAGGCGCAGCCCCGCGAGCAGGAAAGGGATCGCGCTCGGCAGGATGATGGTCCGGAACAACCGCCAATCGCCAGCGCTGAAGCTCGCCGCGACCTTGATCAGGCGCGGGTCGGTGGTGCGGACAGCGGCGTGGGCATTGATCGCCAGCGGCAGGACCGCGAGGAGAAAGATGATCAGGACGCGGGTGCCGACGCCGGTGCCGACCCAGATGACGAGCAGCGGCAGGAATGCGACCTGCGGCGTGGCGTTGAGCGCCGCCAGCAGCGGCTCCACCGCATAGGAGAAACGCCGGTACCAGCCGGCGGCAAGGCCGAGCGGGATGCCCACGGCAATGGCGAGGGCAAGGCCGAGGACATAGCCCAGGCCGCTCCAGGCGAGGTCGCGC
>DASSJW010000799.1:0-3587 GCA_035690995.1 Xanthobacteraceae bacterium | reverse complement strand
AATTTCCGCGAAGCCAAAGATTTCGAGGCCGTGCTTGACGAGTTGTCGGGGGAGGAGGACCCGCCGGCAGCGGCGCGGAAATGAACGCTTTGCCAAGGGAACCGTCATTCCTCCTTGCGGGCTGAAAGCGTCCACGCTTGGGCGGGAACAGGCTTACGCACGGAGTTTCCCGGATGGCGTTCCAGATCAAGCTCAATGGCCGGGTCCGCGCCGTGGACCTGGATAGCGACGCGCTGTTGTCGTGGGTGCTGCGCGACAATCTGGGCCTCACCGGCACCAAGTTCGGATGCGGGATGGCGCGCGAGTCAGGGCATGAGCCGCGGCCGGCGGCTACTGCCCGGCGCTGTAGCGTTGCGCTCGGCGGCGCCGGGGTCGGGCGGGCATGCGGTGATGCTGGCAGGAGTTATCGGCAGCCGCCTTCTAATCCGGCTGTTTCTTGCCCAGGTACTGAAAGACTGTCCGGTCCCACCAGTCGCTCTCGGTCTCCTCCAGCAGGGGTGCATTGATGACCTGTTGCAGGGGATTGCTGACCTTGGGCAGGGCAATCGCATAGTGCTCCTGCTGCAGGACTATATCCAGCACACGCAGCTTCGCAGAAAAATCCTGCAGCACGAGCCAGGTCAGCAAAGGCTTGTCATGGACGAATTCGTCGAGCTCGCCGGCTTGCAATGCCTTCAAGGCGTCCAGGGCGGAGGGGAAGCTCAGGTGCGAGATATGTTCGCGGTCGAGATAACTTACCGCGGGTGAATTCGCCACCGCGCCGACATGGGCGTGCCGCAGGTCGCGGGCATCATGCACGGCCCCCTGCAGCTCGCGCTGCGTCAACGCCGAGGTCACGCCGGCGGTGAACACCGCCACCGCAATCACGGAGGCGATCATCCAGCCGATTGCAACGAGGCGTCCCGGCAGCGTTGCCGGCGCGTGTTCCCCGGCGCCCGCCTGCGTCATGGCGGTGGCCGACCACCAGACACCGGTCCCCAGGCCGCGCGCGCCGCCCCTGAAATGCTCGGTCTGTTGACGTTCCAGCAGCCAGATCAGGAATCCTACGCACATCGCGAGGCCGAGCAGGATCGATACCGCCTGCAGAAAGCCGAACGAGAAGAGTGTTTGGAAGATCGCCCGCCAACGGGGCTCGCCGGTCGATACCGCAACGCCCAGGCCCGCGGTGTAGTAAGGCAGGCTGAAGTCGACCATCCGTTCGCGCGCGGCCGTGATGGTGATGGCCGCGATGGCCGCATCGAACGTCCCCTTTGCGAGTCCGTCGAGCATCTCCTGATTTGTTGTTTGTTCCACAAACCGGTAGCGCAGGTGCAGCCGGTTAGCGATGCGGTGCCAAAGGGCGATGCTGATGCCACGCCAGCTTCCGTCCTTCTGTTTCATCGCAAATGGCGGCACCTCCCTGGTCGCGATGACCAGTTCCCGATCGGGCAGGGGCGGATTGGCTGGGACGGCCGGTTGCGCTTGTGCAGGCCCGCAAGTAAGCGCCAGCATCAGCAGAACGACAATGGCTTGCAACCGGATCACGTTCATCAAGTCCTCTCCGCAAGCGGACAAACTCCAGGAGCTTGCCGCTTGTTCCTCGGCGCGCCGGAATCGAGCGAGCCGACCGGCGCCACGTTGCCTATCTAACAAAAAATGTCAGAGTTCGTTAAAGGTCGTTGGTCAACGAACGGGATGATCAGATGAATGAGCTCAGCGTGCACGCCGGCGCGACGGAGACACCCTTGCCGGCCGATTTCCGTTGGCCGGGCGGCAAGCGATTGGCGGTCTTTTTCCGTTGCGCGTTCGAAGGCTGGTCGGACGGGCATTGGCCCGGGGTCGGCCCGATGGGTAATCCGCTCAAGCCCGGCGTGCCTGACCTCAACGCCATCGGTTTCGCCGAATACGGCCATCGGCGCGGGATCTTTCGCGTGCTCGAGACGCTAGGGCGCGAGGGCGTCAAGGCGACCATGATCGTCTCCGGGATCATGGCGGAGCGCCATGCCGAGATCGTTCGCCAGATATCGGAGGCGGGCCACGACATCGTCGCGCATTCCTACGCCATGGACGTGATCCCGATCTATCTCAGCGAGGACGAGGAGCGGGCCAATATCCGGCGCACTGTCGATCTGATCGTGCGCGCGACCGGCAAGCGCCCGACCGGATGGATCAGCCCGCGCGGCACGCCGAGTCCGCGTACCGGCCGGCTGCTGGCGGAGGAGGGGTTCGAGTGGCACGGTGACTCCTTGAACGACGATCTGCCATATTTCGTGCATTTCAAGGCGGGCACAGTGGTCTCGTTCTCGAGCAACATGGAATGCAACGATCTGCCGCTCTATATGCGCCACGGCAACCCGCCGCGCGTCATGCTGGAGATTTTCCAGGACTGGCTCGACTACGCGCGCAAATATGAACGCGGCGCTTGCCGGATCGACCCGACCATTCATTCGCACGTGTTCGGCCGCCCGGTGGGCATGTCAGTGTTCCAGCGGATGATCGAGATCGCAAAGGAGGCGGACGATATCTGGATCGGCACCCGCTCCGAGGCGGTGAAGTACATCCTGGCGCAACAGCGCGGCGCGGCGGCCCGAGCGGCGAGGGGATGAGCAGGCACGGCTACAACGGCGGTTGCCCCATGGCCGGCGTTGCACCGCTCGTGCCGTAAAGGGCAGGCGGAGGAACCGAACGCCGGGCGGGCGAAGGCGCCAGCAGTTTCATCGGTCACGCGCTGCGTGACGCAGCCGCTCGCCGACCGTTGCGCGACAAGAAAATCGATGGAGGGACGCCATGCGCAGCTTGCGCGTTGTTCTGAGCACCGTCTTCCTGAGTGTGCTGATCCAGCCGGCCGCCGCGCAACCGTTTCCGTCGAAGCCCATCACCATGGTGGTGCCCTACGCGCCGGGTGGAAACGTAGACGTGACCGCGCGCGTCTTGCAGGCCGCGATCGGGGATGCGCTCGGGCAGCCGGTCGTGATCGAGAACCGTCCCGGCGGCGCCGGACTGATTGCCGGCGACTACGTCGCGCGCGCGGATCCGGACGGTCACACGCTGTTCGTGGGATCGAATGGACCCATCATTCTCGGCCCGCTCACGATGGCAAAGCCGGCCTACCAGTGGGAGCAGGCCTTTGCGCCGGTGAGCTCGCTCGCCATCGCCACCAATATGCTGCTGGTGCGCCCGTCGCTGCCGGTCAAATCGGTCAAGGAGCTTGTCGACTACGCGAAACAGAATCCCAACAAGCTGACGCTTGCCACCAGCAGCATCGCCAGCATCAACCATTTTCTCGGTGAGCTGTTCAAGCTCAAGGCCGGTATCACCTGGACCGAGGTGCACTATCGCGGCAATGCGCTCGCGATCAATGACCTGATCGCAGGTCATGTCGATGTCGGTTTCCAGCAACTCGTCGATGCTGCGCAACATCTGCGGAGCGGCAAGTTGCGCGCGCTCGCGGTGCCGGGCAAGGTGCGCGCCGCCGCCGTTCCGGACGTGCCGACGATGGCGGAGGCCGGATATCCGGAGGTCGACGGGGTCACTTTCAACGGCATCTTTGCGCCCAAGGCGACGCCCAGGCCGGTCATCGACCGCCTGAGCGGCGTGGTCCGCGCCGC
>DASSJW010000798.1:0-11062 GCA_035690995.1 Xanthobacteraceae bacterium | reverse complement strand
GGATGGACCACGGCCTGGATCGTCGAGCGAACCAATACCCCGCTCAGGCCGCTGGCCTACCTTACGGCGATCATCTCGCTCGGCACGCCCTACATCCTCTATGTCACGGCGTGGCTCCTGTTGTTCGGCAAGGCCGGTCCCGTCAACCAGCTCTACCGCTCCCTGACCGGAGCCTCCGACGTGCTGATCAATGTGTACTCCATGCCCGGGATGATCATGGTCGAGGGCTTCCTATGGTCGCCGCTGGCGTTCCTCCTGGTGGGCGCGACGCTGCGCAACGCCAATCCGGAGTTGGAGGAGGCCGCGCGCGTCAGCGGCGCCGGGACCTGGATGACCATCCGGCGCGTGACGTTGCGGCTCTCGCTGCCGTCCATTCTGGCACTGGCGATGCTGGTCTTCATCCGCGCCATCGAGGCGTTCGAGGTGCCCGCGCTGGTCGGGCTGCCCGGCCGCATCTCGGTTCTGACCACCGACATCTACGGCAACATGGTGGCACAAGCGCCGCCTGATATCGGCGGCGCAAGCGCGCTCTCGGTCGTGATGCTCGCATTGGTGCTGGTTCTTCTCGCCGTCTACGGCCGGCTGTCGCGGCACGCGGAGAGATTCGCGACCATCACCGGCAAGGGCTTTCGGCCGCGGCCGTTCGATCTCGGGCGGCTGCGCTATGCGGCAGCCGGGATCCTGGTGCTCAATTTCCTGCTGCTTCTCCTCGTGCCGATCGCGATGCTCGCCTGGGTCTCGCTGCTGCCGTTCTATCAGCCGCTCAGCATGGCCGCGCTCGCCCGCGTCACGCTGGACAACTATCGCACCGTATTCTCGCCCGATCATGTCGGGCTGATCGCCAACACCCTGCTGGTCGCGGTGGCCACGGCCACGCTGGCGGTGGCGCTCACCTTCTTGGCGGCCTGGCTGGCGGTGCGGCGGGCGCCGGGAGCCTGGGTCGTCGAGCGACTGGCCACCATCCCGCTGGTCTTCCCCGGCCTCATCCTCGGCATCGCGGTGATGCAGCTCTTTCTGCACCTGCCGATCCCGCTCTACGGCACGCTCGGGATCCTGATCTGGGCGTTCGTCATCAACTACCTGCCTTACGGAATGCGCTACAGCGCCGCCGGCATGCTGCAGATCCACCGCGAACTCGAAGAGTCGGCGGAGATGTGCGGCGCCTCCGCCTTCATGCGGCTGCGCCGCATCGTTGCGCCATTGCTCGCGCCGGCGTTGCTCGCGGGTTGGTTGTTCATCTTCCTGATGGCCGCGCGGGTGTTGTCGCTGGCAATCTTGCTCTCTGGGCCGCGCTCGCAGACCATGGCAGTCACGCTGTTCGACCTTTGGACCAACGGTCAGGGCACCGAGCTTGCAGCGCTCGGGTTGATATGGTCCATGCTGATGGCGATGATCGCCGCGGTATTCTACCTGCTGGCACGCCGCTCCGCCGCGAGCGCGCTCGCTCGAGCGTAAATGCCGCGATCGACACGGTGCGCTTCAAACAACCCAAGGAGACATCCCATGACAACCAAGAAATACGAGACCGTCCTGATCGAGAAGCAGGACGGCATCACCTGGCTGATCATGAACCGGCCGGACAAGCGCAACGCCATGAGCCCGCAACTCCACCTCGACATGGACGACGCGCTCGACGAACTGTCGGGCGACCCGGAAACGCAGGTGCTCGTGCTCACCGGCGCCGGCGAGGCGTTCTGCGCCGGACAGGACATCAAGCTGTATTTCCGCGGCGGTGACGCCGATCCGAAGCTGCGGCGGAAGGCGAGCCGCGCCTCGAACCAGTGGCGCTGGCAGCGCCTCTCGACCTTCCCGATGCCGACCATCGCGATGGTCAACGGCTACTGCTTCGGCGGCGGCTTCACCCAGGTCTGCGCCTGCGATCTCGCCGTCGCGGCGGACGATGCGGTGTTCGGCCTGTCCGAGGTGAACTGGGGCATCCTGCCCGGCGGCATCGTGTCGTGGAACGTCGCGCAGACCCTGAACTTCCGCGACGGCATGTACTACGCGCTCAGCGGCGACACCTTCGACGGCAAGAAGGCGAAGGAGATCGGTTTCGTCAATTTCTCGTATCCCAAGGCGGCGCTGAAGGCGGAGACCGTCAAGCTCGCGAAGAAGCTGATGGAGAAGAGCCCCGCCGTGCTGCGCTACACCAAGGAGGCGCTGCGCGCGGTGCGCTTCATGAACGAGCCGCAGGCGTCGGACTATCTCAACGCCAAGAGCGACGCGCTGCGTTTCGTCGACAAGGAAGACAGCCGCAGCCAGGGCATGAAGCAGTTCCTCGACGACAAGAGCTATCGTCCCGGCTTCGGCGCCTTCAAGCGGCAGAAGGCGAAGCAGGCGTAGCCGTCCACGTTGTGCGTCACCACTCGGTCGGCAGATTTGGTCGGCTCCCTCTCCCCAATGGGGAGAGGGAGCACACCGAGATCGCGTCTCGGTCCGTGACGACGTGTGAGGCCATTCAGTAGGTTGCGGGCGGCCTCATCCCCCGACGCTCGGTCGCCAGCGTTCGAAACGCCGCTCGATCAAGCGCAGCAATCCGGTCAGGACGATGCCGGCGGCAGCGATGATGATGATGCCGACCATCACCTTGTCGGTCTGGAAGCGCGCACCCGCGGTCGCGATCAAGAAGCCGAGCCCGTGGGTGGCGCCGTACATCTCGCCGACCACGATGCCGACCAGCGCGTGTCCGAGCCCCAGCCGCAACCCGGTCAGCAGCAGCGGCACCGACGACGGCAGCACCACCGTCAGGAACATCTGCCAGTCGTTGGACCCGAACGAACGCGCGACCTTGACGAAGTCGGCATTCACCGTGCGCACGCCGGTGATGGTATTCACCAGGATCGGGAAGACCGCGCCGAGGAACACGATGGCGACCTTTGACATCAGCCCGATGCCGAACCAGATCATGACCAGCGGCAGGAGCGCGATGCGCGGGGTGGCGTAGAGCGCGGACACGAACGGATCGAGCACCGCGTCGACCCGGCTGTACCAGCCCATCAGGATGCCGAGCGGCACCCCGATGACGATGGCCGCGCCGTAGCCGACGATGAACTCGAAGCCCGAGACCTGCATGTCGACGAGAATGCTGCCGTCGGCGAACATGTCGATGGCCGTGCGCACGATCCGGCTCGGCGAACTGGTGAACAGCGGGTTGACCCAACCGAAGTCGACCGAGGTTTCCCAGAACGCCAGGAACACCAGCATCGAGATCGTGCCGAGCAGGGCGTGCTCGTGCCGCGCCCAGAATGATGTCGGCGGCGACAGTATGCTCTCGTCCCGCGCCGGACGCGCAGCGGCCTGCTCGACAGCGCCCTGCATGCTTGCAGGCGCAGGCGGCGGAGGCTCCTCGGCATGGGCCCGATCGAGGCTCGTCATGGACGCTCCACTGTCATGCCACCGTCAGCATGCCGGTCTTTTGCGCTTCCTGCTCGATCAGCCGCCAGATGCGCTGCTCGACCTGCAGGAACGCCGGCTGAAGCTTGACCAAGAGGGAGCGCTCCGGGGGCAGGTCGACGGCGATGACCTCCTTGATGCCGGCGGGACGCGCCGAGAACACGACCACCCGATCGGAGAGAAACACCGCCTCGTTGATCTGATGGGTGACGAACAGCGCGGTCGTTTTTGCGCGGGCGAGAATTTTCAGCAGCTCGACCTGCATGAATTCGCGGGTCTGGGCATCGAGCGCCGCGAACGGCTCATCGAGCAGAAGAAGCTGCGGCTCCATCACCAAGGCGCGTGCGATATTGACGCGCTGGCGCATGCCCCCGGAAAGCTCGTGCGGGTAGTGATCGGCAAAACCGGTGAGGCCGACCAGCTCGACCAGGGCCAGCGCACGCTCCACGCGCTCGGCCTTGGCGAGCCTGCCCTGCAGGTCGAGGCCGTACATCACGTTGTCCCGCACGGTGCGCCAGGGAAACAGGCTGTCGTGCTGGAAGACCATGGCCCGATCAGGCCCGGGTGCGTTCACCGCTCGGCCATCGACCAGGATCTCGCCGGCGGTCACCCGGATGAGGCCGTCGACCGCGTTGAGGAAGGTCGACTTGCCGCAGCCCGACGGTCCGACGATGGAGACAAGCTCGCCGTCGAACACCGCAAGGTCGAGGTCCCTCAGGACTGGAAGAGATCTCCCGGTTCGTTCGTTGTAAAGATCGAGCGAAACGCCGCGCACGTCCAGCTTCGCTCGGCGCACCGCCCCCATCACATGCTCGTCAGTTTGCAGCCCGTAGCTGCTTGAAGAAGCCTTCGCGCTCGAGCGCATCGAGCGTGCTCGTATCCACGAACTGCTCCGGTTTCATTGCCGCGGCCTTGGGCTCCTTCTTGGCGATCTCCTTGAGCACGCGTGCGACGCCGGGTAGCGACGCCTTGAGGTCGTCGGGATAGACCTTGCTATAGGCCTCGTATGCCGCCTTGGCGTTTGCCGGGTCCTTCACTTCGAGGAATTTCTGGGTGAGAGGGATCGCGATCGACGGATTGGACTTGTATTCGTGCACTGCCGTGGCCATCGCCATGAGAAACTTCTTCACAACCTCCGGCTGGCTCTTGAGAAAGCTGCGGCTCGTCACATAGGACGTGTTCGGGTAGTCGCCGGCGATATCGGTCACATCGACCAGCACGTGAAAGCCGTGCCGTGAGAGCTCGGCGGTGTCGGGATATTGCTCCATGGTGCCGGCAATCTGTCCGCTCATCGCCGCGGCAATGCGTGTGGCGGCGCCGCCGAGCTGGAGGACCTTCACGTCGGTACGCGTCAGCTTGAGGTGAGCCAGCGCGAAATCCGCGGCCGTGTCGGTCGAGGAGCCATAGCGGCTGATTGCAACGCTCTGGCCCTTGAGCTGATCGGGTCCGGTGATCGACGTCTTGACCACCAGCTGGAACGGCAGCTTGTTCGAGATGCCGCCGATGATGACCACATCGGCGCCCTGCACCGCGGCCGACAGCGCCGGCGTGTAGCCGTTCTGCGCGATGTCGACCGAGCCGCCGACCACGGCCTGGGTGAGCATGGAGCCGCCGTCGATGAAGATGGGCGCGATGTCGAGCCCGAACTTCTTGAAGATGCCCTGCTTGTCGGCATAGACCAGCGGTCCGGAGGTCATGGAGAAGCCGTCATAGGCCACGCGCACCTTGGTCAGCGCCTGCTGTGCGGAGGACGGGGTCGCCGCCAGCGCGGCGAGGCCGACCGCGAAGATCAGGCTTCTCATGATTGATGCTCCATCATCGACGCGCCGGACGATCGACGGCCAGACATTCACGACAGCAGCGCTTTCATCTTGTCCTGATTGATCGGTTTCATGAGCTGATCGACCAGTCCGGCGAGCGGCATCGGCACCTTGGTCTGCTGCGCCAGATCCAGCGCCACATCCATATCCTTCTCAGCCCATTTACCAGTGCTTTTGCCCCAGCGGGAGAGCGACCAATTGGCGCCGCTGCCGTGGCCCAGGGCCTCGATCAGGCGCGGGATGTCGGCGCCGAGCTTTTTCGCAAGGGTGAGCGATTCGAAATTGGCCGCCATGCACGCCCACAACAGCATGTTGTTGATGGTCTTGGCGATCTGACCCGTGCCCGCGGGACCAAGATGGAGCACGCGGGCGCTGAACGCCGCCAGCACCGGCCGGGCGCGGACGAGCCATCGCTCTTCGCCGCCGACATAGCAAGTCGCGGTGCCGTTGTTGGCCGCCTCCTGTCCCAGCACGACCGGACAGTCGAGCACGCCCACGCCGCGCTTGGCGGCGAGTTCCTCCATTCGCCGGCAGGTCTCGGGCGCGCAGGAACTGGCGATGCAGATGACGCAGCCGGGCCGGAGGCGATCGAGCAGCCCGGATTGTGCGACGACCTCTTCCACCTGGCGATCGCTCGCCACCATGACGATCACGATCTCGGCCTGATCGCCCACCTGCGCCGGAGAAAGACAGGTTTGTACGCCTTGCTCGACCGCCCGGCGCATGGCGTCCACGTCCACGTCGTAACCGGCGACGTCGAAGCCTTTGCGCACCATGTGCCGCGCCATCTGCAGGCCCATGGCGCCGAGGCCGATGACTCCGGTGCGCTTTACTGTGTCCGTTTCCATGTCGCCTCTCGACCAGATCTCGCCCGTTGCAGGGCTGGCATCGCCCGTGACGGACATTGAAGCTTATTCTTTGGAAAGTGCGGGATCGCCCGCCTTTGTCGGCAATGAGGGTCGGGAATCGGCTCGCTTGGCCCGCATGTCGGCCCGCCGCAGCCCCGTCGCAGCCTCGTCGACCATCCATGACCGCTCCCGTTGCGCCAGCACCACGCCGTAGTCCCGTTCGGCCGCCTCCGGCGAGACAGCGCCCTCCTGCACATCGGCGAGCACGCGTTCGGGATCGCGTGCGAGCGGGTCGCCATGCCCGCCGCCGCCCGGCGTATCGAGCCGAAAGATGTCGCCCGCCCGCAGCGGGTAGTCGGCATAGCGGGTGGGCAGGCGCTTGGCCTGCGTGCTGTCGGGGTTGATCCAGATGTCGCCGGTGCGACCCATGCCCCCGCCGGCGCAGCCGTTGGGCGCAATGATGTGCTTCATGGAGCGGATCGAGAACCGCGCATCCGCGAGATTGACATATTCGCGGCGGATGCCGAGCCCGCCACGGAACTCACCCGCGCCGCCGGAATCCGCGATCAGCTCGAAGCGTGCGACGCGGGTGGGAAATTCGCTCTCGATGATCTCGATCGGCGCGATCTTGGCGTTGCTCTGGTTGACGGTGATTCCGGAAGCGCCGTCCTTGGCGGCGCGTGCGCCGGCGCCGCCGGCGATGATCTCGTATTGCACATAGCCTTTGCCGGTATAGGTGCTGCGACCGCCGAGAATGATGGACCGGCTGCCGCTGCCGTCAGCGCGGACCTTGCCCGGCACGATGTGGCTCATGGCATCGAAGATGGCGTCGACCAGCGCATGGATGGTCGGGTTGTAGGTGTTGACCGGTGCCGGGAAGCGCGGGTTGAGCACGCTGCCGTCGCGCGCGGTCATGGCGAAGCCGCGCAGGAGACCGCTCGACACATACATGCTCGGGTCGATCAACGAGATCAGCGCATAGGCGCAAGCCGCCTGCACGAGGGGCGGGCGGATATTCGCGGGCCCCTTGGTCTGGTCGGCCGAACCGCTGAAATCGAAATGGAGCTTGTCGCCTCGCTTGTCGACGACGACGTGGATGCGCACCGGTTTTTCCAGTTCGACACCGTCATCGTCGACGAACCGCTCCGCCTCGAAACGGCCGTCGGGCCATTCGGCAATGGCGGCCTTGAGCTTTGCCTCCGACATTTCCAACAGGCGGCCGAAGCATTCGAGGATCTTCTGCTCGCCGAATTTGCCGACGAGCTCGGTGAGGCGCTTCTCGCCCAGCCGGTCGGCGCCGAGCTGCCCGCGGATGTCGCCGAGCACGAGTTCCGGCGTGCGGCTGTTGGCGCCGATGAGCCGCTCGATGTCGGCAATCGGACGATAGCCGCTCTGGTAGCGCACGGCCGGAAGGTGGAGACCCTCGTTGAAAATCTCCCGCGCCTGGCCGGAGCAGCTTCCCGGCACCGGTCCGCCGATGTCGCTCTTGTGCGCGATCGAACCGCAAAAGCCGAACAGCTTGTCGCCGATGAAGACCGGCGTGATCACCGCAACGTCCGGCGCGTGCGGGCTGCCGCCGTGATAGGGATGGTTGATAATGAACGCATCGCCCGTTGCGATGCCGTCGCCGAAGGCCGCGATGACGGCGGCGGTGCAGGCGGGAAATGCGCCGATATGCAGCGGCAGCACCACGTGCTGCGCCACCACTTCGCCGCTGGCGTTCAGCAGCGCGCAGGACGCATCCTGCGACTCCCGCACAATGGTGGAGAATCCCGTGCGAAACAGCGAGTTCTGCATCTCCTGCACGATGCCGGAGAGGCTCGCCTTCACCACTTCCAGATCGACGGCGTCGATGATCATTTGGTTTATCTACCAGCACTCAGTCGTAGGGTGGGCAAAGGCGCGTGGCACGCTGCCGAAAGCACAATGGCTCGTTCGCGGCGCCGTGCCCACGCGTGGATCGGATGTCTCGCGCAGGATTGAAAACGCGTGGGCACGGCGCGCACGGACTGATCATTCGTTCGAAGGAGTCACAGCACTGCGCGCCTTTGCCCACCCTACCGCTTTCCGTTCCTACGTCACTATCAGGTTCTTCCATTCGTCCACCCGCGCGGTCTGGCCAGGGCAGATGACGGTCGTACAGTCGAACTGGTCGAGGATCGCCGGCCCCGCCACCGTCAAGCCGACGTCGAGCCGTTCGCGCTGATAGACCGGGCATTCGAGCTCTCGGCCATCGAAGCGCACGCGCCGCACCTGCCGTTGCGCAGCGGCCAGCGTGGTGCCCGCGGGCGCGAATTTCGGCAGCTCGACGGGCGGGACCAGGCCGATGCCGCGCACGCGATAGGAGACGATCTCGACCGGCTCCTCCGGCGCCATGTGGCCGAACATCGTTCGATGCTGTTGGTTGAAGATCGTCCGGAGCTGTTTAAGATCTGCGTCCTGCAGCGGTTGAGCGGGGCAGGGGACGGCGATCTCATAGCCCTGACCGGCATAACGCATGTCGAGCGCACGTTCGACGCGGATGTGATTTGCCGCAAAACCATCATCGCGCAACTCCGCGAGCGCCTGCCCCACCATGCGCTCGAACATGCCGTTCATATCCGCCGATGTGACCTCGCGCAGCGGTGTGAGCTTCGAGCGGATGTAGTCGTGCTTGACGTCTGACATCAGCAGGCCGATGGCGGAGAACACGCCGGGATAAAGCGGCACGATCACGCCCGCCATGCCGAGGTCGCGGGCGATGCGGCCGGCATGCAGCGGTCCCGCCCCGCCGAAGGCGAGCAGCATGAAGTCGCGCAGATCATGGCCGCGCATGGTTGAAATCGCCTTGATCGCCTCTTCCATCTTCACGTCGATGACGCGGACGATGCCCTCCGCCGCCTCCGCAACGTCCAGGCCGAGTGGCCGGGCGACCGCGGTCTCGATCGCGGCGCGCGCCTTGGCGGCATCGAGCCGCATGCGCCCACCCAGGAAGTTATCTTCGCCGAGATAGCCGAGCAGGAGGTTGCAGTCGGTGATGGTCGGCGCCGCCCCTCCGCGCCCGTAGCAAGCCGGCCCCGGCACGGCGCCGGCACTGTGTGGCCCAACCTGCAGCACGCCGAAGCGGTCGACCGTCGCAATCGTGCCGCCCCCGGCGCTCACCGTATTGATGTCCAGCATCGGCACGGCGAGATCGCGCCCCTCGATCTTTCCCCGGCTCGACAGCAGCGGCTCGCCGTCCTTGATGAGGGCGACGTCGCAGGAGGTTCCACCCATGTCGAAGGTGATGATGTTGGCCGATCCGCTCATGCCGCAGGCGAACACGCCCGCGGTCACGCCGCCCGCCGGCCCCGACAGCACCGTGGTGACGGCCCGGCGCGCCGCGGCGGCAAAGGTCGCCATGCCGCCATTCGACTGCATGATGTATTTTTGCCGCGTGGCGATGCCGGCGCCGGAGAGACGCCGGTCGAGCTGCGCGATATAGCGCGCCAGAATCGGCTGCAGGTAGGCGTTGATGACGGTCGTGCTCAGCCGATAATACTCGCGGATCTGCGGCAGCACTTCGCCCGAGAGCGAGACGCTGCATTCGGGCATTTCCTCGCGCACGATGTCGCGCACGCGCGCCTCGTGCTCGGGGTGCAGGAACGAAAACAGCAGGCATACCGCGATCGACTCGATATTCTGCGCTTTGAGCTCGCGCACGGTGTCGCGCAGGGCTGTCTCATCGAGTGCGCGCAGCACGTTGCCGCGGAAATCGACCCGTTCCTTCACCTCGCCGGTGCGGCATGCAGGCACCAGCGGCGCCGGCTTGTCGTACGTGACGTCGAAGATTGCCGTGCCATAGGGTCGGGCCTGCTCGCCCACGGGATAGATTCCCCGAAATCCCTCCGTCACCAGCAAACCGGTCCTGGCGCCCTTGCCTTCGAGCAGGGCATTGGTCCCCACCGTGGTGCCGTGGCAGAAATAGCCGATGTCGGCAGCCTCGGTGGCGCTTGCGAGCAGGGCTTCGAGCCCCGCAAGGATCGCGCGCGACGGGTCGTCGGGCGTCGATGGAATCTTGGCGATCGATATTTCGCCGGTCTGCTCGTTGAGATGGACGAAATCCGAAAATGTTCCTCCGGTGTCGACGGTGACGCGGTAACGAGCCATGCGATGATTCGAAGTCCACGCGAGCAAGCAGCGGCAGGCTATAAGGACATGGCCCTTTGCCGGCGTCAAAGGACATTATCCGCAAGCGGGTCGCGTGCCGGCGACAGCGGTGCGAGACCAGGAGGACGTCGTGGACAGCGCTGATTTCGATGCGCTCGAGGAGAAAGCCCGCGCCACGCTTTCGCCCGCTGCCTACGCCTTTGCGGCGGCGGGGGCCGACGACGAGATCACGGTGGCCGCGAATATTGCCGCATGGCGGCGGCTGCGCTTGCGCCCGCACGTGCTCAACGACGTCGCTCGGATCGATACCAGCGCCAGCATCCTGGGGAACCGGTGCGCCGCTCCGATCATGGTCGCCCCGTTTGGGCGCCACAAGCTGTTTCATCCCGAAGGCGAACGCGCCACCGCGCGCGGCGCGGCAATGGCGGGCGCCGTCTTCGTTCTGCCGACCACGTCGACGGTCAGCATCGAAGAGGTCGCGCGCGAGCCCGGCAGCGCGCCGCGCTGGTTCCAGCTCTATCTGCCGCCGGAGCGGGCCTTGGCGGAGAATCTGATCGACCGCGCGGCGGCGGCGGGCTTTGACGCCGTCGTGCTCACGGTCGATCAGCCGGTCTACGGCTCGAGTCCGCGCGCGGCGCGCGCACCGCTGGCGACGTCGCCGGACATTCGCAACGCCAATCTGCCGGGCCAACCCATTGCCCAGCATTCCTACAAGGCCGGCCACACCGGCTCGGTGACATTTCCGGCGACTTTGGGCGATCTCGAATGGCTGGTGCGGCGTTCGGCCGTGGACGTGCTGGTGAAGGGTGTCCTGCGCGGCGACGACGCCGTGCGTTGCGTGGACGCCGGGGCGAAGGCGATCATCGTCTCGAA
>DASSJW010000797.1:0-3647 GCA_035690995.1 Xanthobacteraceae bacterium | reverse complement strand
CTTCCCCGCTCTGCATGGGCTGTATCGGTTCTATCATGTTCGGGGCCAGCTGCAGGCCGCACGCGAGCCCGGCGAGCAGCTTCTCAAGATGGCGGTGAGCGTCCAAGATTCGGGTCTGTTCGTCGAAGCTCACCGCGCCCTTGGCGTGCCCTTGTTCTGGCTGGGGGACGTCACGCGGGCTCTGGAGAATCTGGAACAAGGGGCTCGGCTCTATCGCGCTCAGAAGCATCGCTCGCACGCGACCATGTTCGGCACCGACCCGGGAGTGGTGTGCCTGTCCTACGGGGCTCTGGCACTGTGGCATGTCGGTCATCCGGAGCAGGCTTATAACCGGAGCTGTGAGGCCCTTGCGCTGGCGCGGAATCTATCTCACCACCACAGCCTCGCGCTGGCCTTGGTCTTTGCGGCCTGGCTGCATCAGTTTCGACGCGAGCCTCAGGCCGCACGCGAGCACGCCGAGGCGGCCATCGCGATCTGTGCCGAACAAGGCTTTCCACTCTTTATGTCGATGGGGACGATCCTGCGGGGCTGGGCCCTGGGCCAGGAGGGCCGCGGTGAAGAAGGAGGCGCGCAGATGCGCCGGGGTCTGGCCGATCTGCGGGCCACGGGCGCCGGCCTTTGGCAGCCGACCTTTCTTTCGCTGATAGCGGAAGCCGACGGCCGGATCGGGCAGGCGCGAAGGGGACTCGAGGTGCTTGATGAGGCGATGGCCATCGTGGATCGCAACGACGAGCGCTTCTACGAGGCCGAGCTGCATCGGCTCAAGGGCGAGCTTCTCCTGAGCACTCCCGCGGATCCGTCAGATGCGGAGCGCTGCTTCCGGATCGCGCTGGAAATTGCAGGCCGTCAGAGGGCCAAATCTCTCGAACTGCGGGCCGCCTTTTCCCTGGCGCGCCTCTGCGCCAGGGAAGGCCGACGGTCGGAAGCCCACGATCTCCTAGCCCCGATCTACGGTTCGTTCAGCGAGGGCTTCGGCATGCCGGATCACCAAGAGGCCAAGGCCCTGCTCGACCAGTTGCGCGCATAGGAATCGTGCCCGCGCCCAATATCGATCGGCCGGGCGCTTCTCAGGCGCTCCCCTTCCAGCCTCGGCTGCCAAAATGCGAATCGACCACAGCTGCTACGCCTGAAACACGCTCATCGATCGGCCCTGCAAATTCATGTCCATCGCGCCCCGCGATTGGGGCAGTCGCCAGCCATCGTGCGTAGGCCATCGTTGACCTGTGCGATGCGGATGTACCGGTTCAGTCTCCAATCGGAACGTTCACGACAGCAGCGCCGCCTCGAAGGCGCTGGCGATCGCGGGCTTGCTCTTGCCGGCCAGGACGGCGTCGCCGATCGCGATGACGGCTTGTCCGGACTTCGCCAATGATTTGAAGCGGTCGGCTGTTCCGTGTCGGGCCTTGTAATAGAACCAGTCGCGAAACATGGGCGCGGAAAACAGCCGGGACAAACCCGGCCAGCGGCCGGCGCCCCAGTCGAGCATGGTGGTTGCCACTGCGCCGAGGCCGTAGCGGTAACGGGCGCCGGTCGCGATGACGATCCGGTCGAATGGCGCGAGCACGTCCGGCGTATCGGTGACATCGGTGTCGAAGCGGAATTTGACGCCCTTTTCTATACATGCGGCCGGGAGATCGGCGATGTAGCGGGCGAAGCTCGCTTCGCTCGCGGCAACCTCCTGGAACAACGGCGCCTTGCCGGCGTAGCGAAATGCGCCGCCCGGGCGCTTGTCCTTTTCGAACACGGTAACGTCGTTTCCCTCGGCGACCAGTGACGCATAGGTCAGTCCTGCGGGGCCCGCGCCGATAATGGCGATGCGCTCGCCGCGCGGCGGCTTGCGACCGGCAAACAGGGATTCGCGGCCGGCGGCGCCGTTGACCACGCAGCCGATGCCCGCCCCGCCGCGCATCTCGTTGATGCAGGTGTTGCAGGCGAGGCATCGCCGGATCGGCTCCCCGCGGCGAAGCTTCTCGACCCACTGCGGGTCGGCGATGAGCGTGCGGCCGAGCGCCACGAAGTCGGTCTTTCCCGCCGCCACCGCCGCGGTCGCGGTGGCGGGATCGCCGAGGCGTCCGACCGCGATCACGGGAATGCCGACTGCCTTTTTCACGTCCGCGGCGAAATCGAGAAAAGTCGCATCGGGAAACGTCATCGGCGGCAGCACGATCTGAGCCGATGGCAACGAGCGGTAGTGTCCGGCGGTGACGTGCAGCGCGTCCGCTCCCGCCTCCGCCGCCCAGATCGCGATCCGGCGGCCCTCGTCGAACACCAACCCGCCGGGGAAGAAGTCCTCGACCGACAGGCGATAGATCACGGGCATCCCCGGCACGGCGGCCTTGACCGCGCGCAGCGCTTCGAGCCCGAACCGCGCCCGGTTCTCGAGGCTGCCGCCATAGGCGTCAGTGCGCCGGTTTTCGAACGGGGCGTGAAATTGCGAAATGAGGTATCCGTGAGCGGCGTGGATTTCGACGCAGTCGAAGCCCGCCTTGCGCGCGCGCACCGCGGCGGCGGCATGAGCGGCGATCGTCGCGTCGATGCGTGCCTTCGTCATTTCCTCCGGCACGATGGTCTCGAACGTCGTCTCGTAGACCGGATGCGGGATCGCCGAAGGGGCGATCGGCGTCTCGCCGCAAATGTCGATGCGGGTGTGTCCGCCGCCATGGCCGAGCTGGATCGACACTTTCGATCCGGCGCGATGCAGCTCATCGACCAGGCGCGTCAGCCCCGGCACAAAGCGATCGTCGTAGATTCCCACCTCGCGGCGGCGGTGGCGGCCGACCTTTTCCGGCGACGCCATCTCGATGGTGATGAGGCCGACGCCGCCGCGCGCCCGTGCCAGATAATACGCAACGCTGTCGTCGGTGACGTAGCCCTCGGCGTCCGCCGTCCGCGTCGTCATCGGCGGCATGACGATTCGGTTGGGGATTTCGACCGCGCCGATGCGGGCGGGGGTGAGCAGGATGTTCATGGTCGCCGGCGACCGCAGGAGGCGTGTCCCGGGCGCAGCGCAGCACAAGCGCAGCGTCGTGGTGCGCTGCAGACCCGGGACCGTTCAGGTACGTGGCGGTCCCGGATCAGCGGTGCAGCACTCGCGCCCAGGGGCGCTCGCGCTGCGCCGCATCCGGGACACGTGAGCGGCGCGGCCTTCGGGATGGGCTGGCGGCAAAGCATGCGGTACGGACTACACCATCACAACACCGGAATCTCGCCGCCGTCGAGATCGACCGTTGCCCCGTGCAGCCACGTCGCGCGCGAGGACACGATGAAGGTCACGAAATCGGCGACGTCCTCGACCTTGCCGTAGCGCGTGAAGCCGGTCTCGCGACAGAACTGCTCGCGGACCTTTTCCTCGGACTCGCCGGTGCGCTCGACCTCGGCGCGAATGCGTCGCCATTGCCGCTCGGTCTCGACCAGGCTTGGATGGATGCAGTTGACCTGGACCCCGTCCTCCTTGCCGAGGTCGGCGAGGCACTTGGTGAAGGCGGCGACCGCGGCGTTGACCGAACTGCCGATGGTGAACCTCCTCTCCGGCTTGCGTCCACTGGTTCCGGCGATCGCCACCAGCGAGCCGCGGCGCTGCTTGAGCAGCGGCCAAGCCGCGCGCGCGAGCCGCACATGCGCGAAGAACTTGAGCGCGTAGCCGTCCT
>DASSJW010000796.1:0-5121 GCA_035690995.1 Xanthobacteraceae bacterium | reverse complement strand
ATACAAGGACCTCAAGGTCACCACCGACGCTTCACCGCTCAAGGCCGCGTTCGAAAAGAAAAAAGCCGCCGGCAAGGAAGTGAAGGTTGCGATGACCTTCCCGGGCGGCACCCACGACCTCTGGATTCGGTATTGGCTCGCGGCCGGCGGCATCGACCCCGACAAGGACATCGCCACCATCGTAGTGCCGCCGCCGCAAATGGTGGCGAACATGAAGGTCGGCAACATGGACGCCTTCTGTGTGGGCGAGCCGTGGAATGAGCAACTCGTCAACCAGGGCATCGGCTTCACCGCGTGCACCACCGGCGAGATCTGGGCCAAGCATCCGGAGAAGGCGCTCGGTCTGCGGGCCGAATGGGCTGACAAGCATCCCAACGCCGCCAAGGCGCTGCTGATGGCAGTGATGGAAGCGCAGCAGTGGTGCGAAAAGATGGAGAACAAACAGGAGCTCGCCGAGATCGTCGGCAAGCGTCAATGGTTCAATGTGCCGGTGCCCGACATCATCGGCCGGCTGAAGGGTGACGTGAACTACGGCAACGGCCGAATGGAGAAGGGCACCAAGCAGTACATGAAATTCTGGAGCGAGCACGCCTCCTATCCATTCAAGAGTCACGATCTCTGGTTCGTCACCGAGGACATCCGCTGGGGCAAGTTCGAGCCCGGTACGGACACCAAGGCGCTCGTAAACAAAGTGAATCGCGAAGATCTCTGGCGCGATGCCGCAAAGGCGCTGTCGCTGCCCGCGTCCGACATCCCGGCCTCGCCTTCGCGCGGCAAGGAGACCTTCTTCGACGGCAAGGTGTTCGACCCCGACAACCCTGGCGCCTACCTCAAGAGCCTGTCGATCAAACGCGTCGAAGTGTGATCGCGTCCGGGCCACGCTGCGCGGCGATCTGCTCGCCTCGCGAGGAGTCGGAGAACTCTGGATGACCATGCCCCTGATCAAGACCGAGCCGTCGGTCGAAATCTCTCAGGCGACGGCGACAGTGCTCCGGTTGTCCACGCCGAAGCCGAGCTTCCTGACGACGAAGGTTCTGCCGGCGCTCGGCGCCGTGGCGACGCGCACGATCCCGCCTCTCGTCATGCTCGGGCTCATCCTCGCGGTGTGGCAAATTCTGTGCATGAAGCCGGGCGCGACGCTGCCGGCGCCATCCAAGATCTGGTCGGACGCCTATGATCTCATCGTCGACCCGTTCTTTGTCGCCGGTCCGCAGGACATCGGGCTGGGCTGGCGCGTCCTCATCTCGCTGCAACGTGTTGCCGTCGGCTACGGATTGGCCGGCGTCATCGGCATTCTGCTGGGCACGCTCATCGGACAGTCGGTCTGGGCCATGCGCGGGCTCGATCCGATCTTCCAAGTCTTGCGGACGATCTCGCCGCTCGCCTGGCTGCCGATCTCGCTCGCGGCGTTCCGCGACAGCCAGCCCTCGGCGATCTTCGTGATCTTCATCACCGCGGTGTGGCCGATCATCATCAACACCGCCGTCGGCATCCGCAACATTCCGCAGGACTATCGCAACGTCGCCGCGGTGCTGCGGCTCAATCACCTCGAATTCTTCTACAAGATCATGATTCCGTCGGCGGCGCCCTACATCTTCACCGGCTTGCGCATCGGCATCGGGCTGTCCTGGCTTGCCATCGTCGCCGCGGAAATGCTGACCGGGGGCGTCGGCATCGGCTTCTTCATCTGGGATGCCTGGAATTCCTCGCGTCTGTCCGACATCGTCGTGGCGCTCGTCTACATCGGCCTGGTCGGCTTCGTGCTCGACCGTATCGTGGCCGGCGTCGCCACCGTCGTCACCCGCGGCACCGCCGCCAGCTGATGGAGACGACGATGTCCGGCTACCTGAAGATCGACCATGTCGACAAGACCTTCACCCGGGGGTCGCAGCAGACCGAGGTCCTCAAGGACATCACCTTGAGTATCGATCGGGGCGAATATGTTTCGATTATCGGTCACTCCGGCTGCGGCAAGTCCACTTTGCTCAACATCGTGGCCGGGCTCGTTCGATCCACGCGCGGCGGCGTCCTGCTGGAGGAGCGCGAGGTCGACGAACCCGGCCCCGACCGCGCGGTCGTGTTCCAGAACCACTCGCTGCTGCCGTGGCTCACGGTCTACGACAATGTGCGGCTCGCGGTCGACAAGGTGTTCTCCGGCACCAAGTCGCGCGCGGAGCGGCGCGCCTGGACCATGCACAATCTCGAGCTGGTGCAGATGGCGCACGCCAAGGACAAGCGCCCGGCCGAGATTTCCGGCGGCATGAAGCAGCGCGTGGGCCTCGCCCGCGCGCTCGCCATGGAGCCGAAGGTGCTGCTGCTCGACGAGCCGTTCGGCGCGCTCGATGCGCTCACCCGCGCGCACCTGCAGGACTCGGTGATGGCGATCCACCAGAAGCTTCGCAATACCGTGCTGATGATCACCCACGACGTCGATGAAGCCGTGCTGCTGTCGGACCGCATCGTGATGATGACCAACGGTCCCGCCGCGCGCATCGGCGAGGTGCTGGACGTTCCGTTGGCGCGGCCGCGCCGTCGGCTCGAAGTGGCCTCCAATCCGACTTACCTCAAATGCCGCCAGCGCGTGCTCGAATTCCTCTACGAGCGGCACCGCTTCATCGAGGCGGCGTAACCAGCGCAGCAAGGTCGCGTGCAATGACTCCGGAACAGGTAAAGCTCGTTCAGCAGACATTCGGACAGGTCGCGCCGATCGCCGACAAGGCGGCGGACCTCTTTTACGACCGATTGTTCGCGATCGCGCCCGAAGTGCGTTCGCTGTTCCCTAGCGATCTGACCGAGCAGAAGACGAAGCTCATGCAGATGATCGCCGTCGCTGTCACCAACCTGCACCAGGTCGAGAAGATCGTTTCCGCGGTCGAAGACCTTGGACGCCGGCATGCCGGGTATGGCGTGGCGGCCAAGCACTACGAGCCGGTTGGCGCCGCGCTCTTATGGACGCTGGAGCAGGGGCTCGGACCCAGTTTCACGCCGCCGGTCAAGGCGGCGTGGACCGAGACCTACATGACGCTTGCGGGCGTGATGCAGAAGGCTGCCGCGACCATGGCCCCCGCCGCCGCGCCCGCCGTTGCGACCGGTTAGCGGAGAACGCGTCATCGCGTGCGCGCTCACTCCTCCTTGAAGCCGTATTCCGGCACGTTGCCGGAATTGCCGTAATATTTATACGGCAGGAACTTGCCCGACATGGTGATCTTGACGCGGTCGCCTTTCGGATTCGGCAGCCGCTCGATCTGCATGTCGAAGTCGATCGCCGACATGATGCCGTCGCCGAACTCCTCCTCGATCAGCGCCTTCCAGGCCGGCCCGTTGATCATCACCAGTTCGTAGAAGCGATAGATCAGCGGATCGGTCGGCGGCATCGTCACGCCGGCGCCGCGCATCGGCACCTCGTTGAGCATCGCCGCTTCGGACTTCGACAGCGCGAACAGCTCGGCCGCGTTCGCCGCTTGCGGCTTGGTCAGCTTCATCTGGCCGAGCAGCGCGCCGACCAGCAGCACCGGCGAGGTGCCGCCGATCTTTTCGTGGATGTATTTCCAGCTCCATCCCTTCTCGCGCTTGATATCGAGGATTTTTTCCGTGAGATCGGCACGGGTCATGGGTGTCTCCTTGTCCTCTCTGGGGTATCAGCGGGAAACGATCATGCGCGGCCCTGGATCAGGCCGGGCCATGACGGCGTCGCCTGCGCTTCGGCGGCAACGGTTGGCTCGGGTACGCCCGGCCGCACCACCGGCACCGCGCGGCGATCGTAGCTCTTGCCCTTCATCTCCTCGGCGAAATTCTTGCTGCGGGTCACCAGGAAATCGATGATGTGGTTGCGCACGCCGTAATATAGCGGATGGCGGTGGACGTCGTTGCGCTGGCGGCGCTTGGGCAGCGGGTTTTCGACGATCTCGGCGAGCACGGCGTTGGGCCCGTTGGTCATCAGCAGCACGCGATCGGCGAGATAGATCGCCTCGTCGACGTCGTGGGTGATCATGAACACGGTCTGCCCGGTCTCGGTGCAGATGCGCCGCACCTCGTCCTGCAGCGTGCCGCGCGTCAGCGCATCGAGCGCCGAGAACGGCTCGTCCATCAGCATGATCTTCGGCTCGATCGAGAGCGCCCGCGCAATGCCGACGCGCTGCTTCATGCCGCCGGAAAGCTCGGCCGGCCGCTTGTGCTCGGCCCCGGTCAGGCCGACCAAGTCGATGAATTTCTGCGCCTGCCGGTGGAGGTTTTCCTTGCTCATGAAGCGCCACTTCGAGGACACCGCGTAGGCGACGTTGCCCATCACCGTGAGCCAGGGCAGCAGCGCGTGGCTCTGGAAGATCACCGCGCGGTCGAGGCTCGGTCCTTCGATCGCCTCGTTGTCGACGATCACCGCGCCGGCCGAGGGCACGTCGAGCCCGGCGAGGATATTGAGCACCGTGGTCTTGCCGCAGCCGGAATGGCCGATGATGCAGACGAACTCGCCGCGCGCCATCGACAACCACAGGTCCTCGAACACGGTGGTGCTGCCGCCGCCCGGCGCCGCAAACCGCTTGGTGATGCCTTCGATGGAGATGAACTTGTCGGTCATGAGCCGGAGCGTCCACATTCACGGCTGTCATGCCCCGCGCAAGCGGGGCATCCAGTAATCACAGCAAGAGCGCCGGGTACTGGATCGTCCGCTTGCGCGGACGATGACGGCAGAGTGAAAGACGAGCCTTTCATGCCCCTCACTCCGGAAATGTCACGAGCCGGGTGGCGCGCGCGAGGATCTGGTCGAGCACCATGCCGACCAGGCCGATCACCAGGATGGCGGTGATCACATTGGTGATCGAGAGGTTGTTCCACTCGTTCCACACGAAGTAGCCGATGCCGGTGCCGCCGACCAGCATCTCGGCGGCCACGATCACCAGCCACGCGATGCCGATGGAGATGCGCATGCCGGTGAGGATGGTCGGCGCGGCCGCCGGCAGGATGATGGTGAAGGCGCGGCGCAACGTGCCGACCTCGAGCGTGCGCGCGACGTTGAGCCATTCCTTGCGCACCGCCGCGACCCCGAAGGCGGTATTGATCAGCATCGGCCAGATCGAGCAGATGAAGATCACGAAGATCGATGACAGGCTCGAATCCTTGATGGTG
>DASSJW010000795.1:0-2866 GCA_035690995.1 Xanthobacteraceae bacterium | reverse complement strand
CGCTGGAGGATGCGCCCGGCCGGTACGTCCTGATGCCATGAGGCCATGCAGCGGGCCGATCCGCGCCGGCGGCGTCTCTTGATCTGGCTCAATGCGAGGCCGGAGGTCCGGTCTTTACTTCTTTGTCATGGCTGAGTTCGGCAGTCCGCAATTTACCTCGGTGGCCTTCCTTTGGCCGGCCCTCATCGCCGAGTCCGCGAGTGAGTTCGCGTCGGCCGCCGCGCGGGAGTTTGTCAGCTTGGCGATGGGGCCAACGCAACCCGGCGCTCGTGAGCCGCGCTGGACGACGCGCAATCGCGTGGCGCTGGAATTGCCCACGGTACGGCTTCGCGCCTTTTCGACGAATAGCGAGGGAGTGCCGACGCTTCTCTGCGCTCCCTTTGCGCTCCATGGCTCAACGATAACCGACTTCGCGCCCCGTCACAGTCTCGTGACTGCGCTGCAGGGCGCCGGGATCAAGCACCTCTTCGTGACGGATTGGCGCTCGGCGACTTCGGACATGCGCTTCTTATCCATCGACAATTATCTCGCCGAGCTCAACGTATTGGTGGACGAGCTCGGCGGCATGGTGGATCTGATCGGCCTCTGCCAGGGGGGCTGGATGGCGTTGGTTTATGCAGCGCGCTTTCCCGCCAAAATCCGGAAGCTGGCGCTGGCGGGAACCCCGATCGATATCGCGGCCGGCGCGTCGAGGCTTTCCGAACTCGCGCGCAACACGCCTTTGGCTATCTTTCGGGAGCTGGTCGAGCTCGGCGGCGGGCGGGTTCTCGGGCAGCATGCGCTGCGGTTTTGGGAACCGCATGCGCCCGACGCGGCGACAATTCGCAACTTGTTGCAGGCATCGCCCACGATGAGCCCGGAAGCATTTCGGCGGCTGGAGTCCCGCTTCCGCGATTGGTATGCGTGGACCCTGGATTTACCCGGCAGCTACTATTTGCAAGTGGTCGAGCACTTGTTCAAGGACAATCGCCTCGCCACCGGACGCTTCGTGGCACTTGGCCGGACAATCGATCTCTCCACCGTCCGTTGCCCGCTATTTTTGCTGGCCGCGCGGGACGACGACGTTGTCGGGCGTGAGCAGATGTTTGCGATCGAGCACCTGGTCGATGGCAAGCTCTGCACGGTCGAGAAGACCGTGGCGCCGTGCGGCCATCTCGGTCTGTTCATGGGTAGAGACATCCTGGCTGACGTGTGGCCTGGCGTCGCGCGCTGGCTGTCGCGGTAGAAGCCGCCAGGATCCCGGGGCTGTGAGGAGCGAGAGTGCTCCCGGTGCGTTCCTCAATGCGAGAGCAGCGTCCAGGTGAAGGGGCGGGTCAGCATTCGCCTGGTGGCTCCACCAAGAATGAACTCCCGCAGTTTCGAGTGTCCAAAGGCGCCCATCACCAGCAAGTCGATGTTACGCTCCCCCGCATACGCTTCGAAGGCATCGCCAATGGCTCGCCCCTTGGCGGAAACTTTGTCGAATGTCACCTCCGCCCCGTGGCGAGCCAGGTGCTTGCAGAGTTCAACGCCCGAATCGGGCCGGTGCATACGCTTTTCGTCGGCGAAGGTGACGACATGAACCTGCTTTGCCGCCCGCAACATGGGCAACGCATCGGCGACCGCTCTCGCCGCAGGCCGGCTGTGATCCCAGGCGACGGCGACCCGGTCGAAAGACGAAGGCATTTGGCGCGTTGCGCCCTCCGGCAATAGCAGTACCGGCCGCCCGGACTCGAAGATCAGCGCCTCGACGAGAGATCGCTGATCCGGATCTTCTGCATTGAGGGGGAAAATGGAAATATCTCGAAGCCTCGCGTGATCGACCAGGGCATGGGCGACCTCGGCCGGTGCACATTGTTCGATCGCGTGCTCGTAAGCAACGCCTCGCTGCATCGTCCCCGTTCGAGCGCAAATATCATCGAACGCTGCGATGAGATCGCGTGCATTGGAAGCACTCTTTCTGCTTTCAGCCGCAAACATGCCGCCGATGTGGGCAGGATGCGCATAGAGGCCGACCGGCGAGCGAATCTGCAACTCGAATGTGACGCCGACGATATGAGCGCCGAGCCCGCTGGCCACCGCCACCGCCTTCTCGACGCTGTCGGTCGTTGTCGCAGCCGGATAGCTCAGCAGAGGAAGGAGAATGTCTCGAATCGTCATCAGTGGCTCCTGTTGGTGGGATCGGATCTTTGGACGTTGCCGAGCTTGGTGCCCATCAACGAGCAGCAGAACATCGATGCCGTGGGGCGAATGGCGCTTCGCCTCTGAATGCCGGCATCGGATACGGCCGGACCGGCGGATGTCAATGAGACAGCATGCAGCAGACGGGACTGGAGGCCAGAAGCTCGTGCGTCACCCCGCCAAAGATCCACTCACCCAATCGGCTGTGCCCGTATCCGCCGGCTACGACCAAGTCGGCTTTCTCGGCGCGCACAAGCTCGAGAAGCTCGGTCGCGACCGGGCCTCGGGCGCGCTTCCAGGTTTCGTCGGCCACAATGACACCGTGGCGCACGAGGTAGCCTGCGACGTCGGCAAGGGTTTTCTTGTCAAGGGATTTCGATTCTTCTTCACCGATTCCGACCACAAGAACTTCCTTGGCTTCCCGGAGGAACGGAAGCGCGTCTTGCACCGAACGCCGGCACTCACGGGTGTCCTTGCAAGCTACTACGACGCGGCGCAGCTGCAAGGGAGCAACGACGTCGGGCACGACCAAGATAGGCCGGCCGGCCCGCAGCAGAATAACGCCGGGCTCGATCAGATCACGCACCTCGCTACCGGTTCGCGTCTGCCCGACCAGGACGACGTCCGCCGCCCTGGCCTCTCGTGCAACGAGCTCGGATGGTAGTTCGAGAGCTGTGCGCCATTCGACCTGTTTGAGATGCTGGCC
>DASSJW010000794.1:0-4771 GCA_035690995.1 Xanthobacteraceae bacterium | reverse complement strand
TGCCGGCGGAGGTGGCGGCGTCGATCCCGGCGGTCGCGGGTGCCGGCGGCAGCGTGACGGCTTTGCGGCTCGAAGGCTTCTCGCCCTCGGTCGCCCACCGGCGCCGCCTGCTCGAGGTCCTGATGAAATCCCTCGGCGAAGGCGCGACGATCGACGCTTCGGCCTCGCGTGCGTTGTGGCGAGCGGTGCGCGACGTCACCCCGTTCGCCGCCAGCGGCGGCGGTGTCGAGCGGCCGCTCTGGCGCATCTCGACCGCGCCAGATCGCGGGGCGGAGCTCGGTGCGACGATCGCAAGGCGGCTGGGCGCGCAGGTGCTGTACGACTGGGCCGGTGGCCTCCTCTGGCTGGCGCTCGACGGTCCTGACGATGCCGGCGCGACGCATATCGGCGCCGCCGTGGCCGCGGCCGGAGGACATGCCACGCTCATCCGGGCGCCGGCCTCGATGCGCGCAGCGACCGACGTATTCGCCCCGCAGGAGGCGGGGCTGGCGGCATTGACGAAGCGGGTCAAGGAGAGCTTCGATCCCAGGGGCGCGTTCAATCCCGGGCGCATGTGGGCGGGCGTGTAACCGGGGTTCTTGGCGTCGCGGCTTGACACCGCAAGTCGGGCTTACTCCCCTTGCGGGGCGTAAGGTGGGTGCGCGGAGCGGCCGCATATGGCGGCTGAGGTAGTGGTTTCGTCTGTGTAGGCATGCAAACGTCCTTCACCCTGGCGCAACTCGCCGACCCGGATACCGCGGAAGCGGACCGGATCCTGCGCGCCTGCGTCCATTGCGGCTTCTGCACCGCGACCTGCCCGACCTATGTGCTGCTCGGCGACGAGCTCGATTCCCCGCGCGGGCGCATCTACCTGATCAAGGACATGCTGGAGAACGACCGTCCGGCGACGGGCGAGGTCGTCAAGCATATCGACCGTTGCCTGTCGTGCCTGGCCTGCATGACCACCTGCCCCTCGGGGGTGCACTACATGCACCTTGTCGACCACGCGCGCGGGCACATCGAGCGGACCTACACGCGCCCGTTTGCCGATCGTTTGCTGCGCGCGGTCCTTGCGCATGTGCTGCCGTATAACGGTCGTTTCCGCCGGGCACTCAACGCCGCGCGGCTCGGCAAGCCGTTTGCCAGCTTGTTCGGCATGCTCGGGCTCGAACCGGTCGCAGCCATGCTGCGATTGGCGCCCGCGCGGCCGCTCGCAGGCGCGACCGGCCAGGGCCGGCGCCGGTTTTCGCCGGCGGGACCCCGGCGCGGGCGCATCGCGCTGTTGGACGGCTGCGTCGGGCCGGTGCTCGCGCCTTCGATCAATGCGGCGGCCATCCGGCTTCTCACCCGCCACGGCATCGAGGTCATTGTGGCCGAGGATGGCTGCTGCGGCGCGCTCGTCCACCATCTCGGGCGCGAGCAGGAGGCGCTCGATGCCGCCCGCCGCCGGATCGATGCCTGGATCGCCGAGCTCGAGGGGGAAGGCCTCGACGCGATCCTGGTCACGGCCTCGGGCTGCGGGACCATGGTCAAGGATTATGGTCACCTGCTGCGGACTGATTCGGCCTATGCCGACAAGGCCGCGCGGGTGTCGCGGCTCACCATGGACATCAGCGAGTACCTGAGCCGGCTCAAACTGCCGACGACGCACGACGCGATTGGCCTTGTCGTTGCTTATCACTCGGCATGCTCGCTGCAGCACGGCCAGAAAATCTCGCGCGCTCCGAAAGAATTGCTTTCCAAGATTGGATTCGTGGTGAAAGATGTGGCGGAAGGACATTTGTGTTGTGGTTCGGCCGGCACGTACAACATTCTCCAGCCGGAGCTTGCGAGGAGGTTGCGCGAGCGTAAAGTCGGCAATATCGAAAAGCTCCAGCCCGACGTGATCGCCGCCGGTAACATCGGCTGTATGACGCAGATCGCTGCGGGCACCGCGATCCCGGTCGTTCACACCGTCGAGTTGATCGATTGGGCGACCGGAGGCCCCGTGCCCGAGGCGTTTGCCGGGAAGGGGCTTTCCAGCACCGCGGGAGCAGCCGCCGCGGTGGCGATGTAACGGATAGTAGCGTTGGCGAACCGTACCCTGAGGCGCAACGATCGGGAGGCGATCATGGCGAAGAAAGCGAAGAAGGCAAAGTCGAAGACCAAGAAAACGAAGAAGCGGGTGAAGGCCGCCCCGGCCCGTAAGAAGAAGCGCGTCGTCGCGAAGAAGAGCGCGCCGAAAAAGTCGGCTAAGAAGGCGAAGGCCAAGGCTGCTCCTAAAGCTGCCGCTCCGAAAAAAGCTGCTGCTGCGAAGAAGCCGCCCGCACCGAAGCCGGCGCCGGCCCCCGCGCCGAGCATGCCGTCTTATGGCTCCGAGTCCTCGTCATCGCCACCATCGAGCGGCGGCGGTTCGGAGGGCGGAAGTTCATCGTAGGATCCCGCAACACGAACGGCGGGCGCGGGCGCGGTTCTTACCGCCGCTGGGTGTGCCGCCGCTCTCGAGGAACCCGGGCTCTGCCCGGGTTCCGCGTTATTGGGGGTGCAGCCCAATCGCATGCGGCCGAGCCGCCGAGCCCGACCGGTCGGGTTCCGTGCCGGCGAGGGCTAGCGCGCGCCGGCGCCGTGGTCAGCGCTGCCAGTGCAAGCGCGATGTAGGTGGGCCAATGCGTGCTGGCCGGACGACCGCGGTCACCCCGCAGGCGCGTGTGCCTGCGCCTGTATGCCCATATTCACAAGATGAAGCGGGGAAGCGGTCTCCTGCAGCATGTCCCAGCTCTTGAGCCAGTCGTAGGTACGCTGCATTTCCTCGCGCGGGATCGGAGCGGGATCGCAGACCACGATACGGCTGGCACGAATGTCGTGCGGCCGCAGCCGCCCGATCTCGGGGTCCTTCGCTTTGTGATAGTCGATGAAGTAGTGCAGATACGCGCTCTTGTCGGCATTGATGCGCCGCACCGCCTCGCGCACGGCGCGGTTGAAGGCGCCATAGGTCGCGGCATCGACCTTGTCGGAAGCGACTTCGGTGCCGTGGTAGAACGCTTCGCAGATCAGCCGGCAGCCTTTCTTCTCCGCGAGCGTGGCGTAGGGCTCCGTCAAGGTGGTGGCCTCGATCTCGCCCTTCATCATCGCATCGAACCGGTAGCGCGAGCCGTTGGGGGCGCGGCAGACCTTGATCTGGTCGCGCGGCAAGAACCCTTCCAGCATGTGGAGCGCGAGATAATGGGTCCCGAAATAGAACGGCACGCCGACCGTGCGGCCCGCAAGCTGCTGCGCGGTGTAGACGGGTGAGTCCGGGCGAACCGCGAGTGCGGCATAGGTGACGATGCCGCGCCGGCCGAGTTGACGACTGCCGGTCCTGGTATCCTGAACGCGGCAGTAGTTTCCCCATTCGCACGCGTTGTACATGTCCGCCTGGCCCTGCTCGAGCAGCTTGCCATGGCTCGAGAACGGATCGAGGCCCTTGGGGCTGACCACGTTGATCTCGGTCTTTTTCTCCACGTCCTTCTCGCGGTCGGCCCACTCGACGATCAGGCCCTCGTGCTCGAACAGGCCCTCGTCATAGGCCACAAGCTCCGGCAATCCCTGAAACGGCGCGGTCGTTTCCAGAACCAGCTTCTTCATGCATCAACTCCCCGCGGTGGCGACGACGGATCGCAGCTGAGCCTAGCAGAAATCGCACGCCCGGACGCCGCATTTTGAGCCGGTGCAGATCTGCGCGCCAAGCGCATCCGCGCCGGCGGCGATGCCGGTCAGCAGCGCGGGGCGACCGGATTGCATAGGGATGGCGCGCCGAATAGCATGCCGGGCGAGAAGGATGGCCCCGGGCCGGAACTATGTCCTTCTTCCCCCAACACGGAGGAGATTCAGCGATGCCGGCGACTTACAACATCTTGATCATGGGCGCGTCCTACGGGTCGCTGCTGGCCTCCAAGCTGCTGTTCAGCGGCCATCAGGTGAAGCTGGTATGTCTTCCGGCGGAGGCGGACCTGATCAACGCCGAGGGCTTCCGCGTGCGAATGCCGATCAGGGGCCGGAAAGATCCGATCGAGATCGACTCTCGCAAGCTGCCGGGCAAGGTGTCCGCCGCCGGTCCCGGCGACGTCAATCCGGCCGACTACGATCTCGTGGGTCTCGCCATGCAGGAGCCGCAGTATCGCTCCCCCGGCGTGCGCCAATTGCTGGATGCGGTGGCCAAGTCGAAAGTGCCCTGCATGTCGATCATGAACATGCCGCCGCTGCCCTACGTGAAGCGGATCCCGAACCTCAATACCGACCCGTTGAAAGCGGCCTACACCGATCCGAGCGTGTGGGACAGTTTCGATCCGGCGTTGCTGACGCTGTGCAGCCCGGACCCGCAGGCGATCCGGCCCCCGGAAGAGAAGGTCAACGTGCTGCAGGTCACGCTGCCAACCAATTTCAAGGTCGCGCGCTTCGATTCCGACAAGCACACCGCCATCCTGCGGCAGCTGCAGGACGACATCGAGGCGATCCGGTTCGATACCGGTGATGGCAAGATCGAACTGCCAGTGAAGTTGAAGGTGCACGATTCCATCTTCGTGCCGCTCGCCAAGTGGGCGATGTTGCTGACCGGCAATTACCGCTGCGTGACCAAAGACGGCGCCATCACCATCAAGGAAGCGGTGCATTCCGACCTCGAGGCTTCGCGGGCGGTCTACAACTTCGTGCGCGACCTCTGCATCAAGCTGGGGGCTGCGCCCGACGATCTGGTGCCGTTCGAGAAATACGCCGCCGCCGCCGAGGGGCTGACGCGCCCGTCCTCCGCTGCCCGCGCGCTCAACAACGGCGCGCC
>DASSJW010000793.1:0-4129 GCA_035690995.1 Xanthobacteraceae bacterium | reverse complement strand
GTGCGGGATGAAACTCTCTCACCTCATGGTGAGGAGCCGCGCGTAGCGCGGCGTCTCGAACCATGAGGGCACACAAGTCGAGCCGTGGCAGCCTCATCCTTCGAGACGCTCGCTGCGCTCGCCCTCAGGATGAGGCGGAACAATCACACGGGAACGCTTCACCGCGCGGTGAGGCCGCCGTCGATCACAAGCTCGGAGCCGGTGACGAAGCGCGACTCGTCGGACAGCAAATAGACGCACAGTTCCGCCACCTCGGACGGTGCGCCGAGCCGTCCGAGCGGGATGTCGCGCGTGAGCTGGCCGCGCGCGATCTCCGGCCGGCTGGTCTGCGCCAGGATGTCGTCCACCATCGGCCCTTCGAGAAACGCCGGATGCACGGAATTGCAGCGCACCGGCGGCTTGAGGCGCGCACCGTGGAGCGCCACCGATTTGGTGAGCAGCCGCACGCCGCCCTTGGAGGCGTTGTAGGCGGCGAGATTGTGCCCGCCCACGATGCCGGAAATGGAGGACAGATTCACGATCGAGCCGCCGCGAACCTTCAGCAGCGAAAGCGCGTGCTTGCAGCCGAGAAAGGTGCCGTCGAGATTGACCGCCAACACGCGGCGCCAGGAGGCGTAGTCGGTATCCTCGATGCTGGCGAGGAGCGCGATCCCGGCGGCATTGACCAGACCGTCGAGGCGCCCGTGCGCGCGCCCGACCTCGCCCAGCACACGATGCCAGTCGCCCTCCGCGGTGACATCGAGAACATGATCGATGCCGGCACGGCGTGCGAGATCGGTCGCGATCGCCACGCCGCCCTCGCGTTGCACTGCCGCGGCAACCGCCCCGCCGATGGCGCCGCCGGCGCCGGCGATCAGCACGATCTTGTCGTCGAGACGAGCCACGCCGCTCCCCGATAGCGAGGGTCTATAGCGAGGGCAGCACCCCCTCACCGCTTCGGTGCCGTTGGAACACCGATTTGCCCTGCCCCGCAAGAGGCCAAGCGTGTCTGAACCAACGCGAGGTCAAAGCGAACAAACTCTGCGTGGATGCGCGACCTGCCGCTGTCCCCCCGCCTTGCCGGGGTACTGAGACACCGCGGCTGGCCTCGATGCGACGGGTGAGGTATGTTTTGACCGGGCGCTGGGACCAAACGCTTCTTATGCACGAAGCTGCCTCGGACATCGTTGTCGTCACCTCATCGATTGCGCGGGCCAAGCTCCGATGAGCAGCAACCTCCAACGCCGCGCCGGTTCGATCGTCGAGGTTCTCAGCCACCGCGCGCATCACCAGGGCGAAAACACCGCCTATACCTTCCTGCGCGACGGCGAGGCGCTCGAAGAGCCCATGACATATGGGTCGCTCGACCGCCGCGCGCGAACGCTGGCGGCGGCGCTGCTGGAGCGGGCGCGGCCGGGCTCCCCGGTCATGATCGTGCTGCAGCCCGGGCTGGGCTATATCGCGGCGCTGTTCGCCTGCTTCTACGCGCGCCTGATCGCCGTCCCGAGCTTCCCGCCCCGTGCGCGGCGCCTCGCCGGCACGCTGTCGGCGATATGCCGGGACTGCAACCCGGCGGTGATCCTCACCGATGCGAGCTCGGAGCAAGGCGTCGCCGCCCAGCTGCAAAGCGACCCCACGCTCGCTCGGCTGCCGCGTCTCGTCGTCGGCGCCGATAGCTGGACGCCGCAGGTGGCGTGGAGCGGCAGCTTGCCCGATCCCGCCGACCTCGCGCTGCTGCAATACACATCGGGTTCGACCGGAAACCCCAAAGGCGTCATGGTCACCCATGGCAACCTCATCGACAATCTCGAAGCGGCGGTTCGCCGCTTCAGCATCAGCGCCAGTTCGCGCGGCGTCACCTGGCTGCCGCCCTATCACGACATGGGCCTGGTCGCCGGCACGCTGCAGCCGGTCTATTCCGCGTGCGTGACCACGGTGATGTCGCCGATGCATGCGATGCAGCGGCCGATTCGATGGCTGAAGGCGATCCAGCGCAGCGCCGCCACCATCAGCGGCGGTCCGCCGTTCGGCTACGATCATTGCGTCGCGACGATCGATGAACCTCTCCGCCGCGAACTCGATCTAACGAGCTGGGACTGCGCCTTCGTCGGTGCCGAGCCCGTCCGGGTCGACACGGTCGAGCGCTTCGCCCGCGCGTTCGGGCCTTGCGGATTCCGGCGAGGTGCGTTCGTTCCCTGTTACGGATTGGCCGAGGCAACCCTGATGGTGACCGGGCGAACGAAAGGCACCGGAGCGGACCGGGATTCGACGCCGGGGCACGCGCAGCTCGGCCGAACGACCTGCGGACATGCCATCGATGGCCATGAGGTGACCGTCGTCGATCCCGACCAGCGGATTCCCTGCCCCGAGGGCAAGGAAGGCGAGATCTGGATCCACGGTCCGAGCGTGGCCAAAGGCTATTGGAACAGGCCGGCGGAGACCGCGTCTGCGTTCGCCGCGCGCCTCGCCGACGGACGTGGGCCCTTTCTGCGCACCGGCGACCTCGGGGTCATCAATGCCGGCGAACTCACGGTGACCGGCCGCGTCAAGGACCTGGTGATCGTCGCCGGCCGCAAGCTGCACGCCGAAGACATCGAGGCGACCATTCACGGCATCGCCGACGATCGCCTGCGGCAGGGATCGAATGCGGTGTTCGCCGCCGAGATCGGCGGCAAGGAGCGCGTCATCGTGGCGGTCGAATTGTGCCGCTCTCCCGGCCGCATGTCCGGCGATCTCGCGCCGATCCGCGCCGCCATCGGCGCGGCGGTCGCACGCCATCACGACGTCACCGTGCACGACGTCTCATTCCTCGCGCCGGGCGAAATTCCGCGCACGTCGAGCGGCAAGGTTCGCCGCCATCTCTGCCGCGCGCAATATCTCGTCCGACAGGAGAAGGGAGCATGACCGTCATCAACACGGCCCTGCCGCGCGCCGATCGCCTCGCCGTGCATCGCCGCATGGCGCTGGCCATGGTGGTGGTGCCGGCCGTCGGGACGCTCGCCGCCGCCGTGCTGGCCTGGCATGTCGGCTGGCCGGGGACGGTCGCGCTCTCGCTGTTCGCCGGCTTCTATCTTGCAAGCGCGATCGGCGTGGAGATCGGCTTTCATCGCTATTTCACCCACCGGGCGTTCAAGTGCGGGCCGACGCTGAGGCTGGTCCTCGCGGCGTGCGGCTCCATGGCCGGCGAAGGGCCGGTGCTGTTCTGGGCCGCGACGCACCGCCGTCATCATTCCCACTCCGACACCGATCAGGATCCGCATGGCCCGAACCAACCCGGATTCGCCGGGTTCTGGCGCGCGCATGTCGGCTGGCTGTTCGAGCCGCAACCGCAGGACGCCGGACGCTACGTACCCGATCTCATCCGCGACCGGACGACCTCGATGGCGAACCGGTTTTATCTGCTGTGGTTCACGCTGGGCCTCGCGCTGCCGGCCGCGATCGGCTTCGCGTTCGACGGCGGGCTTGGCGCGCTCGAGGGACTGCTGTGGGGCGGCATGGTCCGGATCTTCGTCGCGCACCAGGCGACCTGGAGCATCAACTCGATGTGCCACCTGTTCGGTGCGCGGCCCTACGCCACGCACGACGACAGCCGCAACTTCTGGCCGCTCGCGCTGCCGACGCTGGGCGGGGCGTGGCACAACAACCACCACGCCTTTCCGCGATCGGCGTTCAACGACTTCACCTGGTGGCAGGTGGACCCGTCGGCCTGGCTGATCCGATTGGCGGAAGCGCTGGGGCTGGTGTGGGACGTGCGCCGGCCGCAGCCCAGATCGATGCATGGAGACCAAGCGGCATGAGCACGAGCGACACCAAAAGCACCGGCGGCTTTGAGACCATCACCGCCGCCGCGCTCGAGGCCTGGATCGCCAACTGGCTGGTGCGCAATGCCGAGGTGCCCGCCGCCGACATCAAGCGCGATCTGGAGTTTTTCGATTACGGCCTCGATTCGCTGCATGCGGTCGACCTCTCCGGCCACCTCGAAGAGCTGCTCGGCCGCCCGCTCTCGCCTTCGCTGGCGTGGGAATTCCCGACCATCTCCGGCCTCGCGGCTCACCTCGCCGCGGGCGGAAGCGGAACGCAGGAAGACCTAGACGCGAGTTGAATGCATCCGCGCGCGCGCCGCAGACCGCTCGCGCGCGCAAGACACGGA
>DASSJW010000792.1:0-2038 GCA_035690995.1 Xanthobacteraceae bacterium | reverse complement strand
AATTTGCGCTCGCGCGGCTTCCCGACGTCAAGATCGTCGAAGGCAACGGCGTGATCACCTCGTCGCGGCAAGCGCTGAGCACGCTCCTCATCGGCATCGCCGCGTTCACCGCGTTCCAGCTCATTGCCCTGCTGATCCTGGTTTCGCTGTTGTTCTCGGCCATCGTGCAGGAGCGTTATCGCGAGGTCGGCCTGCTGCGGGCGATGGGCGCGAAGCCCAATCAGGTGATGACGATCATTCTCACCGAGGCGGCCATCATCACCGGACTGGGCGGCCTGGCCGGACTCGCCTTCGGCGCCGCCATGCTGCTGATGTTCGCCCGTTCGATCGGCTTCTATTTCGGCCTGCTCGGAGTGCCCTTCGCCTGGCCGCCGCTCGCGGTGCTGCAGATCAGCGCGGTTCTGGCGGTCTCGTTTTCCGCGGTCCTCGGGCTCGTGGGCGCTTTTCTGCCGGCGTGGCGGGCGCGCCGGATGGCGCCCTACGCCCTCATTCAGGCGGAAGGCCGGTGACGTGACGCTATCGGCGCAGTCACTGACCAAGCGCTACGGAGCGGCTTCGAGCCACGCGGCCGTGCGCGACGCCAGTCTCGAGCTCGAGGCCGGCGAGTTCGTCTCCATCGTCGGCCGGTCCGGCTCGGGCAAGTCCACCCTGATGGCCATGCTCGGCGCCTTGACCAGGCCGACCGAAGGCAAGCTCCTGCTCGACGGCACCGATGTCTGGACCCTGTCGGAAGCCGAGCTCGCCACCTTCCGCTCGCGCTACATCGGCTTCATCTTCCAATTTCCAAGTCTGCTGTCCAATCTGACTGCCGCGGACAATGTCGCGGTGCCGGCGCTGCTCGGCCGCACCATGGATGCAGCGCAGGCATACGCGCGCGCCTACGAGCTGCTCGCCCGGGTCGGGTTGCGCGACCGCGCCGACGCGTATCCCGGCAGCATGTCGGGCGGCGAACAGCGACGCGTCGCCATTGCCCGTGCGCTGATCAACTCGCCGCTTCTGCTCCTCGCCGACGAGCCGACCAGCGACCTCGACGAAGACACCGAAACCGACATCATCGATCTGCTCGAGCAATTGCAGCGGACGGAATCGTTCGGCTTCGTGCTCGTCACCCATAACCTGGAGCTGGCCAAGCGCGCACGCCGCAGCTTCGAGATGCGCCAGGGCACGCTCGCGGAAGCCGACCTGCCGCAGATCTCGGCGGAGCCGGACCGCCCGCGGCGGTTTGGCCCAGCGGAAGTCCAACCACCAGCCGCGCTGGCGCTGCCCGCCGCATCGCGCGTGCGTATCCGCCTCGGCTCCAACCTGTGGCGCGGCGTCCAGGCTTTCCTGCTGGCGGGAGCGGTGATCTTCGGTGGCATCCTGCTGACTGATTTCGGAATCGACAAATATCAAAAGATGCGGGTTCGGGAGCGCGCCGCCCGGATCGCGGCCTTGCAGCACCTGGCGCTCAACAGTCTTCGCGGCGATGTCCAGTCGGTGGCCGATCTCGGCGACGGGCGCTACGAGCTGACGACCTATCTGCAGAATGTCGGCGGCGCTCCGATCTACGTCATGGCGCCGGATCTGCGCGCCTATGTGCAGGTCAAGAGCGTGTGGCAGGAAGTGCCGATGAAGCCGGTCGAGGAAAGTGCGAGCGGTGTGCTCAGGATCGAGGGCAAACAGACCTATCGCTATCTGTTCGACGCGCGCGTCCGCGACTATGCGCAGTTGCTCCCGAACTATATGCATGTGCGCTTTTCCGGCACGATGCTGGTCAGTCCGAGCAGCACGCCGAGCGATGACGTATTCGAACGCAAGGACAACTACTACGTCTATCTCAAACCGTTCGACATCACCGACGAGGCCGTGTTGAAGCGGATGCGATTTTCGGGGAAGCCACCGGTTTGGATCCCGATGCCGCCCCATTGAAATGTTGACGGTGGCGAATAGGGGAGCCGATGACCTTGATCCCGAACGACATTGCTGTGCAATAATGGTTTTCTATACACGGGAAGCGGAGGAATTGGGCAATGTCTGACGCGCGCAAGCCAAAAATGAA
>DASSJW010000791.1:0-5530 GCA_035690995.1 Xanthobacteraceae bacterium | reverse complement strand
TCGGGCGGCGCGACCGGAGCGCAGGCGGCGCGGTCGCGCTTCTCAAGCGCGGTGGAGACGTCATCGGCGGTCCACCTGCCCTCGCCCACGAGCGCGAGCGCGCCCACCATCGAGCGCACCTGGCTGTGCAGGAACGAACGCGCCGAGGCGAGCACCCGGATGTCGTCGGCGGTGCGGTGTACGTCAAGCTGATCGAGCGTCTTCACCGGCGACTTCGCCTGGCATTCGACATTGCGGAAGGTGGTGAAATCATGCTGGCCGACGAGGCGCTGCGCCGCGATCTGCATCGCCGCATGGTCAAGCGGCTTGGCGATGCGCCAGGCGCAGCCGCGCTGGAAAGTCAGATCGGCGCGGCGATTGATGATGCGGTAGCGGTAGTGCCGCTTGGTCGCGGAGAAGCGCGCGTCGAAGCCATCCGGTGCCCGCTCGGCCCTGAGGATGGCAACCGGATGCGGCCGCAAATGCGCGTTCAAGGCGTCGCGCACCGTGTCGTCCTCCCACGCCTTGGCGAGATCGAGGTGACCGACCTGACCGAGGGCGTGCACGCCGGCATCGGTGCGTCCGGCGCCGTGGACGCTCGCCTTCTCCCCGCAGAACGCCTCGACCGCGGCCGCCAGCACGCCTTGCACGGAGGGACCGTTGTCCTGGATCTGCCAGCCGACGAACGGCCTGCCGTCGTATTCGATGGTGAGCTTGTAACGGGGCATGGCGGGAATTAGCCGAGCCGCGCCCCCGCTGCAACGGCGCTGCCGCGCAGGAACTCGTCGGCCTTCATGGCCTGGCGACCGGCGCGCTGCAATTCGAGGATGCGCACCGCGCCATCCGCGCAGGCAACGGAAAGCCGATCGTCCAGCACGGTGCCGGGCGTCCCGGCGCCCTCGCCTTTGGTCGTGCGCAGCACCTTGATGCGGGTGCCCTCGCCCGCCATCTCGAACCACGCGCCGGGAAACGGCGACAGACCGCGGATGTGGTCGTGCACCTCTCGCCACGGCCGCGTCCAGTCGATCCGGGTTTCATCCTTGCCGATCTTGCGCGCATAGGTCACGCCGGCTTCGGGCTGCGGCGTGAGCGTGAGCGTGCCGCGCTCGATCGCCCCCAACGCGCGCACCATGAGATCGGCGCCGAGTTGGGCCAGCCGGTCGTGCAGATCGCCCGCGGTCGCGTCCGAGGGGATGGGCACACGCTCGGCCATGGCAACCGGTCCGGTGTCGAGCCCCTCCTCCATCTTCATCACCATCACGCCGGTCTCGGCATCGCCCGCCATGATCGCGCGGTTGATCGGAGCGGCGCCTCGCCAGCGCGGCAGCAGCGAAGCGTGCAGGTTGAAGGCACCGAGCGGCCATGCTTCGAGGATCGCCTTGGGCAGGAGAAGCCCATAGGCGACGATGACCGCCACGTCCGCGCCGTGGCTGCGCGCGACGCTCTCCGCGTCCGCGCCGCGCAGGGTGGCGGGCGTGAGCACGGGCAAGGCGAAGCGGCGCGCCTCGCGCTCGACCGGGCTCGGCGTGAGATCGAGCCCGCGCCGTCCGGCGGGCTTGGGGGCGCGCGTATAGACCGCAACAACCTCGTGCCCGCGGCCGACGATCTCGATCAGCGTCGGGACCGCGAAATCCGGGGTGCCCATGAACACGATCCGCAGCGACATTTCACACCACCGCGCCGGCAAGCCATGCGTCACCGCGCCGGCGGAGATCGCGTTCGCCTTCGGTGTCCCGGATCACCACCGAGTCCGGAATCGTTCGGCCCCGTTTCGATTGTCGCAACTGCATGAATGCAAACCCGCTCTCCGGCCCCGCCAGCACGGCCTGCGCGCCCAACGACGCGGCATCCCGGGCAGGGACGACCGGATCCAGCCGATCCTTGTCGTAGATGCAGTTCCATTCAAGGATGCGCCAGACGCCCGCGCGCTTCTCGAACAGATCGTAGAACCGCGCGTAGGATGTGTAGTCGAACAGCGTGCCATCGAGGAATTCCCGGATCAGGATGATCACGTCGGTTTCCAGCACGGCGCGCGCCCCACGGATCTCGCTCCGCATATTGCCGAGCCAATGCTTGCGATGCTCCTCGGGCTTGCGGGTGGCCGCCATCGCCCGCGAGCGATGGATGAAGCCATCCAACGGCCCCGAATACCACGACACGGTGATGCGGGCGTCAGGATGAAAGCAGGCGCGCAGCCGGTCCCACTCCCCGAGATCGAGGCTGAACGCCCAGGACCGCCGCACATCGCAGATTTGGATCTGGTCCAGTGCTTTCGCCCATTGCGAGGACTCGTCCGCCATCCCTGCTCCTTCAACGCGAGTGCGGCCGCATGCGTCTGCATCCCGCATGGCCGACGCCCCCGCAGATTGACACATTTGCGAGTGAAGGCCAGTGTTCGCGGCCTCAACGGGAAACCACCATGACTCGCGATCGCCGCAGGGCCGCCAGCGCGATTCCCCTCTTGATTCTCCTCTTGGGCTTGGTCGCGCAACTGCCGCTCGCGAACATGTCTTCGGCCGAAGTCGTGCGCTTCGGCAAGCCGGTCGCGGGCGCGTTCACGTTCGCCCTGCTCGATGTCGGCGAGCGCGCCGGCATTTTCAAACGGCACGGCCTCGACCTCGAGATCAGCGCTTTCACCGGCGGCACGCGGCTGGTGCAGGCTGAAACCGCCGGCAGTATCGACATCGCGTTCAACACCGGCCCGGATATGGCCATGATCTTCAAGGGCGCCCCCGTGCGCGCGGTGGCCCTGGTGTCCGACTCGCCGCTCGACCTCTGTCTGCTGGTGCGACCCGACCTGGCCGTGACGGCGGCGGCCGACCTCAAGGGCAAGCGCATCACGGTATCGAGCCCCTTTGCCATGACCGCGTGGATGACCAGGGAACTGGCGCGCCAGGAAGGCTGGGGCGCCGACGGGATTCAACTCGTTCCATCGGCGAGCGGGCCGGCCTTTGCGCTGCTCAAGACCAAGGAGGTCGACGGCATCACGACCGATCTCGGCAGCGGGCTGCAGGCGCAGAAGCGCGGCGACGCCAAGGTGGTCGTGCGCTTCAGCGAGCGCGTGAAGGATCTCACGATGTACGTGATCTTCGCGTCCGAAAAGATGATCAGCGAGCGGCCCGATACGGTGCGGCGCTTTCTCGCGGCGTGGTTCGAGACGCTCGACTATGTCGGCGCGCACAAGGGAGAGACCCTGCAAGTGGCGCGCGAAGTCACCAATCACGACGAGGACATTGTGTCCGAGCTCTACGACCTCGTCCTCCCGCTCATTTCACGCACCGGCCGTTTCGAGCAGAAATCGCTCGACACGCTGGCGGGGTCCTACATCGACCTCAAGCTGCTGCCGGCGAAACCGGACATGAGCAAGACCTACACCGAGCAGTTTCTTGCCCTGAAATAGCGATCGAGCCGTCGCCCGGGGCGGGTCTGACGACGACCGGCCCGGCTGCTCACTCCGCTGCGCGCTTGGCCGCCTTGGTGAACTTCTTGAGCACGCGGTCGCGCTTGAGCTTGGAGAGGTGGTCGATGAACAAGACCCCGTTGAGGTGGTCGATTTCATGCTGCAGGCAGGTGGCGAGGAGCCCATCGGCTTCGATCTCCTGAAGGCTCCCCTCGAGATCGAGATACTTCACCTTCACCTGCGCCGGACGCTCCACGTCGCCATAATATTCCGGGATCGACAGGCAGCCCTCCTCGTAGACCTTCTTTTCCTCCGACGCCCAAAGCACTTCGGGGTTGATGAAGACCTGGGGGTTCTTCGGATCCTCCTTCTTGGCGAGGTCCATGGTGACCACGCGCTTGGCGGTGCCGACCTGGATGGCGGCAAGCCCGATCCCCGGGGCGTCGTACATCGTCTCGAACATGTCCTCGATGAGGCTGCGGATTCCGGCGTCGATCTTCTTCACCGGTTCGGAAACCTGCCGCAATCGCTTGTCGGGCAGAATAAGAATGTCGCGCCGCGCCATGTCCGCGATGTAAGGGGTCGATGGAAAGCGGTCAATCGGGAGCCCTGAGGCCCTCATCCGCCAGGGGATTGATTCTTCGTTCTCTTTTTGTTCACATGCGCCGAATCGATGTAGTGTGTGTATTGGCATGATGGACAATCTTGTGCCCCTCGCCGCCGCGGTGGTGATCGTGCTCGCAGGGCTCGCGCTGCTGGCCGCCCTGGTCGTGGTCGCCGTGCGGGCACTCCGCCGGCATGATGCGGAAGCGGCCGACAAGCAACTGGTCGAGCTGGCGCGGCTGCAGGCGGAGACCGCGGTCCGTATCGAGGGCATGCGCGACCTGCTCGCCGGACGCCAGGCCGAGCTCCACCGCGCCGTCAATGAGCGGCTCGATTCGGTGTCGCATCACCTCAACCAGTCGATGACCACGACCCGGCAGCACACCGTCGAGAGCCTGCAAAAGCTCAATGAGCGGCTCGTGCTGATCGACAGCGCGCAGAGGAACATCACCGACCTGGCATCGCAGGTGACTTCGCTGCAAGGCGTGCTCACCAACAAGCAGCAGCGCGGCGCCTTCGGCCAGGGCCGCATGGAGCTCATCGTCCAGGATGGGTTGCCGAAAAGCTGTTACGAATTCCAGTTCACGCTGTCCAACAAGAGCCGGCCCGACTGCGCCGTATTTCTCCCGGATCGGCGTCCGCTGGTGATCGACGCAAAATTTCCGCTCGAAGCCATCACGGCGTTTCGTGACGCCAAGAACGACGACGAGCGCAAGCAGGCGGCGGCGCGGTTGCGTCAGGATCTCGGCAGGCACGTCGGCAGCATCGCCGACAAATATCTGATCCCGGGCGAGACCCAGGATTTGGCCTTGATGTTCGTGCCGTCGGAGTCGATCTATGCCGACCTGCACGAGGGCTTCGATGACATCGTGCAAAAGGCCTTTCGCAGCAAAGTCGTCATCGTTTCGCCGTCGCTGCTGATGCTCGCCATCCAGGTCGTCCAGCAGATCCAACGAGACGCGCGCATGCGCGAAGCCGCCGACCAGATTCATGCCGAGGTCGGTCATCTCATGGACGACCTCAAGCGCCTGCACGAGCGCGTGTTGAGGCTGCAGCAGCATTTCGGCCAAGCCAACGAAGACGTGCGGCAGATTCTCATTTCGGCAGAAAAGATCGAGCGGCGGGGAACGCGCATCCAGGAGGTCGAGTTCGGAGGCGAGGAAGGGCCCGCCACCGAGGCCGTGGTCATCCCCGCCCCTCTGCCGCGCCGCCTGCACGCGGGAGAATAGCGACCATCCCCCGGCGATGGCATGCAAGCGTCGTTATTCCTGCTTCGGCCCAAGCCCAAGCTCGGCGATAAAGCGCCTGGCCTCCTCGATCTGCTGCATCGCAAATTTCTGGTAATCCTCGCTGCTCAAATAGAACAGCTCCTGGTCCAGGTTCGCGATCGTCGCCGCGTAAGAAGGCTCCTCCAGCCCCTTCTTGAACGCGTCGTGCAGAACCTTGACCACTTTCGGATCGATCCCCTTGGGGCCGGCGATGCCGAATGGCGAGTTCGACACCATGTCGATGCCGATCTCGCGCAAGGTCGGCACATCTGGCCAGTTT
>DASSJW010000790.1:0-3504 GCA_035690995.1 Xanthobacteraceae bacterium | reverse complement strand
TTTGGCGGGGGTGAGACGCGAGGACGTAAATGGGCGCGGCACACATTCGCGCGAAAAAAGGCAGGCGCCGGACTGCGCGGGGCGAGCGCGCGACGGCGCGCTTTGCCGACAGCGCAGACCCCGGGCTGCCGCCGGCGCAGGGCCTTTACGATCCCGCGCTCGAAAAGGATTCGTGCGGCGTCGGCTTCATCGCCGACATCAAGGGCCGCTCCTCGCACAAGCTGATCGAGGACGCGCTCGCGATTCTCTGCAATCTCGAGCACCGCGGCGCGGACGGAGCGGATCCGCGCGCCGGCGACGGCGCCGGGATTCTGGTGCAGATCCCGCACACGTTCTTCGCCAAGGAGGCGCAACGGCTCGGTTTCGCCCTGCCGAGGCCCCACGAATACGCCGTCGGCGCACTCTTCATGCCGCGCGACCCGGACTGGCGGCAGGTGATCCGAGACATCTGGGCCCAGAAGATCAAGCGCGAGGGCATGACGCTGCTGGGCTGGCGCGAGGTGCCCACCGACAATTCGACGTTGGGCGAATCGGTGAAGCCGACCGAGCCCGTGCACCTGCAGGTCTTCATCGGGCGCGGCAAGAAGATCACGACCGCGGACGAATTCGAGCGCCGGCTCTACATCCTGCGCAAGTCGATCTCGAATGCGATCTATACCCGCAAGGAGCGCAGGCTCTCCGGCTATTACCCGGTGTCCATCTCCTGCCGCACCATCGTCTACAAGGGCATGTTCCTGGCCGACCAGCTCGGCACCTACTATCCCGATCTGCGCAACGAGGACTTCGCCAGCGCGCTCGCGCTCGTGCATCAGCGCTTCTCCACCAATACCTTCCCGGCCTGGTCGCTCGCGCACCCGTACCGGATGATCGCGCATAACGGCGAGATCAATACGCTGCGCGGCAACGTCAACTGGATGGCGGCGCGCCAGGCATCGGTGTCCTCCGACCTGTTCGGCGACGACATCAACAAGCTCTGGCCGATCTCCTACGAGGGCCAGTCCGACACCGCCTGCTTCGACAACGCGCTCGAATTTCTGGTGCAGGGCGGCTACCCGCTCGCGCATGCCATGATGATGATGATTCCGGAAGCCTGGGCGGGCAACCCGCTCATGGACGAGGAGCGGCGCGCCTTCTACGAGTACAACGCCGCGCTGATGGAGCCGTGGGACGGCCCGGCGGCGATCGCCTTCACCAACGGCCGCCAGATCGGCGCCACCCTCGACCGCAACGGCCTGCGCCCGGCGCGTTATTTCGTCACCCGCGACGAACGCATCATCATGGCCTCCGAGATGGGCGTGCTGCCCATCCCCGAGAAGGACATCGTGACCAAGTGGCGCCTGCAGCCGGGCAAGATGCTGCTGGTCGATCTCGACGAGGGCCGCCTCATTCCCGACGAGGAGCTCAAGGCGACGCTGGCCAAGAGCCATCCCTACCAGGAATGGCTCGAGCACACGCAGATCGTGCTCGAGGAGCTGCCGGACGCGGCCGGCAAGGCGGCACTGTCGAATCTTTCGCTGCTCGATCGCCAGCAGACCTTCGGCTACACCCAGGAAGATTTGCGCATCCTGATGGCGCCGATGGGGAGCCAGGGCGAGGAGGCCGTCGGCTCCATGGGCAACGACACGCCGATCTCGGCGCTGTCCGACAAGCCCAAGCTGCTGTTCACGTATTTCAAGCAGAACTTCGCCCAGGTGACCAACCCGCCGATCGATCCGATCCGCGAGGAGTTGGTCATGAGCCTGGTCTCGATCATCGGGCCCCGGCCGAACCTGTTCGATCTCGAAGGTTCGTCGCGGCTCAAGCGCCTGGAAGTGCGCCAGCCCATCCTCACGGACGCGGACCTCGAGAAGATCCGCGCGATCTCCGAGGTCGGCGACGGCCATTTCAAATCCCGCACCCTCGACAGCACCTGGCCGTCCGAGCACGGCGCCGGCGGCTTGAAGGAGGCGCTCGACACGCTGTGCGTCCGCGCCGAGGCCGCCGTGCGCGAAGGCATCAACATCATCATCCTGTCGGATCGGCGCGCCGGGCCGGAGAACATTCCGATGCCGTCGCTGCTGGCCTGCGCAGCGGTGCATCATCACCTCATCCGCCAGGGCCTGCGCACGTCGGTCGGGCTGGTGATCGAATCCGGCGAACCGCGCGAAGTGCATCACTTCGGCTGCCTGGCCGGCTACGGCGCGGAGGCCATCAATCCCTATCTCGCCTTCGAGACGCTGCGGGCGATGAAGGACGACCTGCCGCAGAAGCTCGACGAGTACGAGATCGTCAAGCGCTACATCAAGTCGATCGACAAGGGCCTGCTGAAGGTGATGTCCAAGATGGGCATCTCCACGTACCAGTCCTATTGCGGCGCGCAGATTTTCGACGCCGTCGGCCTCAAGTCCGATTTCGTCGCCGAGTATTTCACCGGCACCGCGACCCGCATCGAAGGCGTGGCGCTCAACGAGATCGCCGAGGAGACCGTGCGGCGGCATCGCGACGCCTTCAGCGATGCGCCGATCTATCGCGACGCGCTCGACGTCGGCGGTGAATATCAGTTCCGCGTGCGCGGCGAGGACCATGTGTGGACCGCCGCCACCGTGTCGGCGCTCCAGCATGCGGTGCGCGGCAACCTGCCGGACCAGTACCGGGCCTATGCCAAGGTCAGCAACGAGCAATCCGAGCGGCTTCTCACCATCCGCGGCCTGTTCCGGCTGAAATCGGCGGACGAAGACGGTCGCAAGCCGGTGCCGATCGAGGAGGTCGAGCCGGCCAAGGACATCGTGCGCCGCTTCGCCACCGGCGCCATGTCGTTCGGCTCGATCTCGCGCGAAGCGCATACCACGCTTGCCATCGCCATGAACCGCATCGGCGGCAAATCGAACACCGGCGAAGGCGGCGAGGAAGCCGATCGCTTCAAGCCGCTCGCCAACGGCGATTCCATGCGCTCGGCGATCAAGCAGGTCGCCTCCGGCCGGTTCGGCGTGACGACGGAATACCTCGTCAACTCCGACATGATGCAGATCAAGATGGCGCAGGGCGCCAAGCCCGGCGAAGGCGGCCAGCTCCCCGGGCACAAGGTCGACAAGGTCATCGCCAAGGTGCGCCACTCGATGCCGGGCGTCGGGCTGATTTCGCCGCCGCCGCACCACGACATCTATTCGATCGAGGACCTGGCGCAGCTCATCTTCGATCTCAAGAACGTCAATCCCGACGGGCTCGTTTCGGTGAAGCTCGTGTCCGAGGTCGGCGTCGGCACGGTCGCGGCCGGCGTGTCCAAGGCACGCGCCGATCACGTCACCATCGCCGGCTTCGAGGGCGGCACCGGCGCCTCGCCGCTGACTTCGATCAAGCACGCCGGCTCGCCCTGGGAGATCGGGCTCGCCGAGACCCACCAGACGCTGGTCGCCAACCGCTTGCGCGGACGCATCGCGGTGCAGGTCGACGGCGGCATCCGCACCGGGCGCGACGTCGTCGTCGGCGCGCTGCTCGGCGCCGACGAGTTCGGCTTCTCGACCGCGC
>DASSJW010000789.1:0-7068 GCA_035690995.1 Xanthobacteraceae bacterium | reverse complement strand
GATCACCGCCTGCTTGATCTCGCGATAGACCATGCCCATGAAATTGAGCGGCTGGTAGAGCTGGATCATCATGGCGTTGATCATGACGAAATCGCCGACGGTGTTGGTGCCCTGCTTGATCCCGTAGGCGCACATCACCATCACGGCGGCCAGGCCGATGGTGAAGATGGTGGCCTGCCCGGCATTGAGCACGGCGAGCGAGACATAGGCCTGCACGCTCGCATTCTCGTACCGCTCCATCGAGCGGTCGTAGCGCCGGGCTTCGCGCTCCTCGGCGACGAAATACTTCACCGTCTCGTAGTTGAGCAGCGAGTCGACCGCCTTGACGTTGGCGTCGGTGTCGCTGTCGTTCATGCGGCGGCGGATGTTGATGCGCCACTCGGTCGCCTTGTAGGTGTAGGCCATATAGAGCGCGACGACGCCGAGAATGACCACAACGTAGCGCCAGTCGAACTGATAGAGCAGCACCACCACGATCAGCGCGAGCTCGATGATGGTCGGCACGAGCTGCATGATCACCATGCGCACGATGGTCTCGATGGCGTTGCGGCCGCGCTCGAGCACCCGCGTCAGGCCGCCGGTCTTGCGCTCGAGATGGAAGCGCAGCGAGAGCTGATGCATGTGCTCGAAGGTGCGGAAGGCGAGCCGGCGCACAGCATTCATCGCCACCTTGGCGAAGATGCCGTCGCGCGCCTGGGTAAGCAGCGCCATCAGAATGCGCATGCCGCCATAGGCGATGGTCATCACGACCGGCGCCGCGAACACCCACAGCAGCCAGGAGGACGGCGCCACCGGCGCCGTTCCCTCGCCGGTGAGCGCGTCGGTCGCCCACTTGAACGTGAAGGGCACCGCGATGGTCGCGAGCTTGGCCGCGAGCAGGAGCAGCATCGAGAGCGCGACCCGGCGCTGCAGATCGGGGCGGTCGGCCGGCCAGATGAACGGCCACAGCCCGCGCATGATGGCGAAGAGCGAGCCGCCGTCCTCGGCGGACACCTCTCGCTTCAACGCTTCGCTCGATCGCGGCTGGGAATCCATTCTGCCGGCCCGGAAATGACGGGCCGCAGGGGCGAACCGTCGAACTCCCCTCATATAGAGATTTTCCAGACTGCAATCACCCCACAGGAGAAAATCCGACCATTCAGGGGCCATCGGCGCCCATGGCCATGCCAAACCGCGGCTTGACGGGCCCCTCCCCCGGGGCCACATCCATCGGCCATGAGCACAATCGAATCGATCTGCGTCTATTGCGCCTCCGGTCCCGGAAACAATCCCGCCTTCGTGCAGGCGGCGAGCCGTTTCGGACGGATCCTGGCCGAGAACGGCATCCGCCTGGTCTATGGCGGCGGGGCGGTCGGCCTGATGGGCGCGCTCGCCGAATCGGTCCTCGACCACGGCGGACGCGTGACCGGGGTGATCCCGGACTTTCTGGTCAACCGCGAGCACATGCTGGCGCGCGTGCAGGAGCGGATCGTCACCCCCGACATGCACGAGCGCAAGCGGGTGATGTTCGAGCGCGCGGACGCCTTCGTTGCGCTGCCCGGCGGCGTCGGCACGCTCGAGGAACTGGTCGAGCAGATGACCTGGGCACAGCTCGGCCGGCACAAGAAGCCGATCCTGATCCTCAACGTCGACCGCTTCTGGGATCCGCTCTGCGTGCTGCTCGACCAGATGGAGCGGCTCGCATTCATCCGCCCCGGCCTCTCGGTCAATTACCTGGTGACCGACCGGGTCGAGGAGATCTTGCCGCAACTGCTCGAGGCCGCGCGCATGGTGTCGGAAGCCGAGAAGGAAATGACGCCGGTCGCCGCGGAGCGGATGTAGGCTTTCACGGGGATCACGAGCGCGGGGATCACGCGCGCCGCCGCATCACCGCACGACAGCGCGGTCAAACGGGACGCCTCCTCAGTCACCGGCAGCCCGGCGCGCCGTCGTCATGAACGAGCCGGAACGGCCCGAGCCCGGCCGCGACCTCGCCCACCCAGCCGGCGGGCGCGAGCCTGCCGATCGGCACCCGGTCGACGACCAGCTTCTCCTTGACGAAGGTGTCCTGGATATCACGCACGCTCGCTTCGAAAATGCGGCCGTGCACGTCGGTCGCACCCCATTCGATTTGGTCGATCAGCGCGGGATCCTTGACGTCGGAATATTTCGCCAGGATGCGGGTGATCTCGGCGCGGTTGGAGGCGCGATGGTAGGCGTTGCAATAATCGCGCACGCCACGCAGCGTCGCCCGCACGAATTTCCGCGCCGCGTCCTCGTTCTGCCGCATCCAGTCCGTGTTCATCTGCCACACCGACACCAGGACCGGCTGTGCCTTGATCTTGCTGTCGGCATTGATCCATTTCACCCCGATGCCCTTGGCCTCGACCTGATCCTGCAACGGCGAGATCATCAGCGCGGCGTCGACCGCGCCGGTCGTGAGCGCGGTCGCCATCTGGCCGAAGGGAATGTATTTCAACTCGACGTCGGCGAGCGACAGGCCCCCAGCCTCGAGGATCTGGGCGAGCTCGTAGACGAGGATCGCGCCGCGGGCCGCGACCGCGACGGTGCGGCCCTTGAGATCGGCCGGCTCGCGCAGCTTCGTTTTCAGCTCGGGACGGATCATCAGGTAGTGGAAATAGGGACTGGTCGCGCGCGACATCAGCAGGCCGATCGGCAGCCCCTTGCTCAGCGAATTGAAGAAACCGGCCGAGAGCGCACCGCCGATGACCTGCAACCGGTTGGTCGCGAGCAGCACCGCCATGTCGCTCGAGGTCCCGCTCATCTCGAGCTGCACGTCGATGCCGGCCTCGCGGTAATAACCCTTCTCCAGCGCCACATAGAGCGGCGCGCCGGAGAGCGAGGGATTGTCGCCCACGACGATCCTGGGCGCGCCCTGGCCGAAGGCAGCGGTCGACAGCGCGCCTGCGAGCATCAGCGCAAGGCTCAGGACATGCACGCGCATCGCTGTTCTCCCGTCGCCTGCATGGCGGTCACGCGTCGGCCTTGAGAAAGGTCACCGCGTCCACGCGATTGCCGTCGGGGTCGCGGATGAAGCCGGCGTAATAGCCCTCGCCGTGTTGCGGCCGCAGGCCGGGCGCACCATCGCAGGTGCCGCCGGCGGCCAGCGCGGCGGCGTGGAAGGCGTCGACCAGATCGGCGGTGCGCACGCGCAGCCCCACATGCGTGCCACTGTCAGCCGCCACCGGCACCATGGCCGCCCGCAGATTGATCCAGAACTCGGGATAGGTCTTGCCGAAGCCGACGGTCGCCGCGCGCACCTCCAGCTTCGCGTAGCCGATCGCGCCCAGCACCGCCTCGTAGAAGCGCGTCGCCCGGTCGAGGTCGCGGACGGCGACGGAGACATGGTCGATCATCTGAGCAAATTCCAGTGCGGACCGGCCGCTATGCCGGCGCCCCGGAGCGCACCAGCTTGTAGACGATCGAATCCATCAGCGCCTGGAACGAGGCGTCGATGATGTTGGGAGAGACGCCGACCGTGGTCCAGCGCTCGCCGCTCTCGTCCTGGCTCTCGATCAGCACGCGGGTCACCGCCTCGGTGCCGCCGTTGAGGATGCGCACGCGGTAGTCGGTGAGCTCGAGCCCGTTGATGTAACCCTGGTATTTGCCGAGATCCTTGCGCAACGCGAGGTCGAGCGCGTTGACCGGGCCGATGCCCTCGGCGGCCGAGATCAGCGTCTCGCCGTCGACCTTGACCTTGACCACCGCCAACGACACCGTGACGCGCTGGCCGACGGCGTTGTCGCGCTGCTCGATATTCACGTCGAACTTCTCGACATCGAAGTAGTCAGGGACCTTGCCGAGCACACGCCGCGCCAGGAGCTCGAACGAGGCGTCGGCGGCCTCGTAGGCGTAACCGATGGCCTCGCGCTCCTTCACCACGTCGAGCAGCCGGGCGATGCGGGCATCGTCCTTGTCGATCTTGAGGCCGATGCGCTCGAGCTCGGCGAGCACGTTCGACCTGCCGGCCTGATCCGACACCAGGAGCTTGCGCCGATTGCCCACCCGATCGGGCGAGACATGCTCGTAGGTCGCGGGATCCTTCATGATGGCGGACGCGTGGATGCCGGCCTTGGTGGCGAACGCGCTCTCGCCGACATAGGGCGCGTGGCGGTTGGGCGCGCGGTTGAGCATCTCGTCGAGCGTATGCGATGCATGCGCCAGGCTCTTGAGCTGCGCGTCCGACACGCCGATCTCGAAGCGGTCGGCGAATTCGGCCTTGAGCTTGAGCGTGGGGATGATCGACACGAGATTGGCGTTGCCGCAGCGCTCGCCGAGCCCGTTGAGGGTGCCCTGAATCTGACGCGCGCCGGCGCGCACCGCCGCCAGCGAATTGGCCACCGCCTGCTCGGTGTCGTTGTGGGCGTGGATGCCGACGTGGGCGCCGGGGATCGCCTTGACCACCTCGCCGACGATCGCCTCCACCTCGTGCGGCAGCGCGCCGCCATTGGTGTCGCAGAGCACGACCCAGCGCGCGCCGGCGTCATAGGCGGCCTTGGCGCAGGCGAGCGCGAACTGCGGATTGGCCTTGTAGCCGTCGAAGAAATGCTCGCAGTCGAGCAGCACCTCGCGCCCCTTGGCGACGGCGGCGCCGACGCTGTCGCGGATCGAGGCGAGGTTCTCCTCCGGCGTGGTCTCGAGCGCGACGCGCACGTGGTAGTCCCAGGACTTCGCCACGAAGCAGATGGCGTCGGCCCTGGCCTCGAGCAGCGCCGCGAGGCCGGGATCGTTCGAGGTCGAGCGGCCGGGACGCCGCGTCATGCCGAAGGCGGTGAAGGTGGTAGCGAGCTTGCGGTCCTCGGCGAACAGCTGGGTGTCGGTCGGGTTGGCGCCGGGATAACCGCCCTCGACATAATCGATGCCGAGATCGTCCAGCATTTTCGCGATCGTAAGCTTGTCGCCGAGCGTGAAATCGACGCCATTGGTCTGCGCGCCGTCGCGCAGCGTGGTGTCGAAGAGATAAAGGCGTTCGCGGGCCATGTCACAACAACCGGGATACGACGTAGAGCGCGATCACGACCGCCAGGGCGATGACCGCGTATTTGAGCACGATGTAATAGAGCCAATGCTTGGGGAACGGCGTGTCAGGCTTCGTCATCGCCATGTCCTCCCTGACCGTTTCACCACAGATAATAGTTCAGCACCAGCGCGATGGCGACGACGATGGCCACCAGCGAGAGGATGATGTGGTGCCGCTGGAAGCGCGGCGACGGCATTTCGGATTTGTGCTTCATGGCGTGCGCTCCTTGGCGGCAAGCTTCTTTTCCATCGTGGTGTTGGCGAGCCACTCGTCGCCGAGCGGAACGGTGTTGCGCTGCTGCGGCACGAACCCGCGGCGCTTGAAGAAATCCTCGGCGCTGTCGCTGACGTCGGCGGTCAGGCGCGGCGCGCCGCGTGAGGCGGCGAGCTTCTCCAGCGCGTCGATCAGCATGGAGCCGACGCCGTGTCCCGCGGCCGCAGGATGAACATACAGCATGGCGACGCGCTCCGGACCCTCGAGCGCGGCGAAGCCGACCGGCGAGCCATCCATGGTGCCGAGGAGCGTCAAGGCTTTCGCCAGGCGCGCCCCGAAGGCGGCCTCGTCCTCGGCGATCGCAGCCCAGGCCTCGCGCTGGCTCTCGCTGTAATCGTCCGCGGTGAGCTCCTCGATGCTGGCGCGAAAGATTTCAGCCAGCACCGGCACGTCCGCCGGCAGGAACGGTCGTAAAGCGAGATGGGGATGCGCGCGCGCCATCATTGCTTCACCTTCCAGGCGGAAGTGCCGTCCTTGTGGTCTTCGAGCTCGATTCCCATCGCCTTGAGCTCATCCCGGATGCGGTCAGATTCCTTGAAGTTTTTTGCCTTGCGAGCAGCGTTACGCTCATCGATGAGCCTCTCGACGTTTGAAGCATCGATGCCGCGCGTCGAGTGTTTGCGCGCATCCCAGTCGGAGAATGTTTCATGCAAGAATCCAAAAAAGGTCAGCGAGTCGACAAATGAATTGAGCGCAGTCACGCCACTACCATGCACGACTGCATGACGAAGCTGATGAAGCTCGGTGATTGCCTTTGGAGTATTCAGATCATCGCACAAGGCATCGAGAAACGGCGGGTGGAGTTCGCGGTTCTCTCCTCCATCCGGAATAATCCTCTGCCTGCCCGTGACCGCGGAGAGTGCATACCACTCATCCAGTGTCTTCGAGCTCTCTTGCAGACCACGCACCGTCCAGTCCAAAGGCTGCCGATAATGCGTGCGCAACATATTGAAGCGCAGCACTTCGCCCGGCCAGTCTGCGAGCAACTCCCTGATCGTCACGAAATTGCCTGCGCTCTTGGCCATCTTCTCGCCTTCGACCTGCAAGAAGCCGTTGTGCAGCCAGTAGTTCGCCATGACCGGCGTATGGAACGAGCAGCGCGACTGCGCGATCTCGTTCTCGTGGTGGGGAAACACGAGATCGATGCCGCCGCCGTGGATGTCGAAGGTCTCGCCCAGGTGCTGCCACGCCATCGCCGAGCACTCGATGTGCCAGCCCGGACGGCCGGGCGTGGCGATGCCGGCCGGCGACGGCCACGCCGGCTCGCCCGGCTTCGACGGCTTCCACAGCACGAAGTCGGTGGCATCGCGCTTGTAGGGCGCGACCTCGACGCGCGATCCCGCGATCATCTCGTCGAGCGAACGCTTCGATAGTTGCCCGTAATCCTTCATCGCGGGCACGCTGAACAGCACGTGCTCCTCAGCCACGTAGGCGCTTCCGGCGGCGACCAGACGCTCGATCAGCGTCTTCATCGCTGCGATATGCTCGGTGGCGCGTGGCTGCAGTGTCGGAGGAAGGCACCTGAGCGCGGCGACGTCGTCGTGGAATTGCCGCTCGGTCTGCTCCGTCACCTTGCGGATCGCGTCGTTCAGCGGCAGGTCGGGATAATCCTGCGCCGCGCGCGCGTTGATCTTGTCGTCCACATCGGTGATGTTGCGCACATAGGTGACGTGATCGGCGCCATAGAGGTGGCGCAGCAGCCGGAACAGCACGTCGAAGACGATGACCGGGCGCGCATTGCCGATATGGGCGAAGTCATAGACCGTCGGTCCGCA
>DASSJW010000788.1:0-7368 GCA_035690995.1 Xanthobacteraceae bacterium | reverse complement strand
ATGTGCGTCGCTCACGGCGGTGACGGTGATCCGGTCGCCGGGCCGAAACACCAGGAGGCGTCCGGCGGTGAACCGATCGCCCGCGATGTCGATGTCGCCCGAAATGAGATAGACCGCGCGTTCCTCGGTGTCGGCATCGATCGGCAGAGCAACGCCCGCGGTGAGCGTCACGTCAGCAAACAGCGTCGGCGATGCAGTCGCCACTGGCGAGTGCGCGCCGTAGGCGCCACCGGCAATAACCCGGACCGTCTTGCCCCCCTCGCTCACCAGTGGAAGGGCGGCGCTATCATGATGAAAGAACGCCGGGGCGCTTTCCTCCTGCGCCGCCGGGAGGGCCACCCAGCACTGCAGGCCGTGGATCGGCTCACCGTCCCGGCGATGGTCGGGCGCCGTGCGCTCGGAATGAACGATGCCGCGGCCGGCGGACATCCAGTTGACCTCGCCCGGGCGGATCGCGGCGTCGGTCCCAAGACTGTCGCGATGGACGATCTCGCCGTCGAACAGGAAGGTGACGGTGGCGAGCCCGATATGGGGATGCGGCCGCACGTCGATGCCCTGGCCGGCGCGAAATTCGGCGGGCCCGAAATGATCGAAGAAGATGAAGGGGCCGACCATGCGCCGGTTGACGTGAGGGAGCGCGCGCCGCACGGCGAAATGACCTACATCGACGCTCCGCGGCACCACCACCAGGTCGATGGCATCGGCGGCCTGGGCATCGCCCAGCGCCGGATCCTTGGCCGGAAAGAAGCTCATGGTGATATTCTCCCTCGCCGATCCCGAGCCCGCAGAGAACGACGATATCTTGTCATTCCCGTGGAAATCGGCCGGAGCGGGTTACGGGACGTCGAGCGGTTCCGTTCCGGTCGGCTTGCCGCCGGCGTCGAGGCGGATTTTTTCCACCCGGGCCTCGGCCAGCCGCAGCAGCTCCTCGCAGCGACGCTTGAGCGCCTCGCCGCGCTCGTAGATAGCGACCGATTCCTCGAGCGGCACCTTGCCCTCTTCCAGCCTTTTGACGATCGATTCGAGCTCCTCGATCGCCCGTTCGAACGGCAGGCGCAAGACATCGGAATGGGGGTTGTCGGTCATGATCGGATCCCAGTGAGTCGCGCCTCTATATAATGCAATCCGGTGCGCAGGGCAGTGCGGCAGGGCCTGCGCCCGCCACGGTGACCCCGACGCGTCCGCCCGCCTTCCGCAATCAGCCCCGCATCAGCGCGGTGACGTGAGCGGCGGCCGAATTGGCCAAGCCCTCGAGATCGTAGCCCCCTTCGAGCACCGATACGACGCGGCCGGCGGCGGTTGCGTCGGCAATTTCCATGACCTTGCGCGTGGCCCAGTCGAAATCGGCTTCCAGCAAATTGAGATTGGCGAGCGGGTCGCGCATATGGGCGTCGAAGCCGGCGGAGATCACGATCAGGTCGGGCCGGAAGTCTCGCAGCCGCGGCAGGATCGCGCTCTCGAACGCGGCTCGAAAGTCTTCTCCGCCATCGCCCGGCCGCAGCGGTGCGTTCACGATGGTGTTGTGCTCGCCGCGCTCACTCACCGCGCCGGTGCCGGGGTAGAGCGGCATCTGATGGGTTGAGGCGTACATGACCGTGCGGTCGGACCAGAAGATGTCCTGCGAGCCGTTGCCGTGGTGGACGTCGAAGTCGACCACGGCGGCGCGCTCGATGCCGTGCTTTTTCTGGGCGTGGCGCGCGGCGATCGCCGCGTTGTTGAAGAAGCAGAACCCCATCGGCCGCGCGGTTTCGGCGTGGTGCCCGGGCGGCCGCGTCGCAACGAAGGCATTTCTCGCCTTGCCGGCCATCACCTCGTCGACCGCATGCACGACACCGCCGACAGCCCGCAAGGCCGCCTCGAAACTGCCCGGCGACATGGTCGTGTCTGCATCCAGGCCCACCAGACCTTCCTTCGGCGTCGCCTCGCGGATGGCGTTGACGTAGTCCAAGGGATGGCAGAGCGCGATCGTGTCGAGCGATGCGCTCGGCGCCTCGATGCGGGCGAGCATCTGGAAGCGCTCGTGCTCGAGCGCGCGGTCGATGGCACGCAGCCGATCCGGTCGTTCGGGATGGCCGGCTGGCGTGAGGTGGTCGAGGCAGGCGGGGTGGGTGATGAGGAGCGTGGACATCAGCCTATCCGAAAGGGGCGGGGCAGGGAGACTTAAGCCTACATCCGGGATAAGGGAAGGTGCTCACTCCCATCGCTCGACGGTGACGCTGACGCCGGGCGGCGGCGGCGGCTCGTCCGGAACGAAGAAGGTGCGCGCCAGCGGCTCGCTGGGGTCCACCCGGTATTGCTCGAAATCGCTGACGCCCTCGGCTGCCAGGAAGGTATCGTCGATCAGAAAGTTGCCGGTGAAACTGCGGGACGGCTTCTGGAAGATGAGATAGGCCGCGTCGGCCATGATGGCGGGTGCGCGCGACATCCGCATCACCCGCTCACCGCCGAGCAAATTCCTGATGGCCGCGGTCGCAATGGTGGCGCGCGGCCACAGGGCGTTGACTGCGATCCCCTTGGCGCGCAGTTCGCCGGCAAGCCCGAGCACGACCAGGCTCATGCCATATTTGGCGATCGAGTAGGCGGTGCTGCCGGCAAACCATTTTTCGCGCAAGTCGAGCGGCGGCGAATTCATCAGGATGTGCGGATTCTTTGCTTTTTCGAGGTGCGGGATCGCATATTTCGACACCATGAAAGTGCCGCGGGTGTTGATCTGGTACATCAGATCGAAGCGGCGCATATCGGTCTCCAGGACCGACGTGCGCTGGACCGCGCTCGCGTTGTTGACCACGATGTCGAGCCCGCCGAAGGTGGCGACGGTCTGCTCGATCGCGCCCTTTACTTGCGCCTCGTCGCGCACGTCGACGACCAGGGGCAGCGCCTGGCCGCCGGCTTTGGTGATCTCGTCGGCGGCAGTGAAGATGGTGCCCGTCAGTTTTGGATGCGGCTTGTCGGTCTTGGCGGCGATAGCGATGTTGGCGCCGTCACGCGCGGCACGGAGCGCGATCGCGAGCCCGATGCCGCGTGATGCGCCGGTGATGAAGAGCGTGCGGCTTTTGAGAGACATGACGTTTGACTCGTATCCGATCCAAGGCAGGGGCTGCTCCCCTGCACCACCACTGACGAGGAAAGCACCGGCTAAGCCAGCGCTGCGTCCGCTCGGTTGACGCTGTCGGCACCCTCTACCACGGTGCGCTCGAGACCACCTGCCTGCACTGCCAGGTTCTCCGCGAAGAAACGGGCGATGGCGGTGCGCGCGGCCGCATCGGGACTATTTTCTCCGGTTCTCTTCGCTGCGAGTGCCTCTTGCGCGAGCAACGCGCCTCCGGCCGCAAGTGCGAACAGCCGCAGATACGGCGTCGCACCAGCCAGCGCCGGATCGAGGTCGTCTTGCTGTCCGCCCAGCAGCCAGTCGGTCGCGCGCTGCAGGGAATCGACCGCGTCCTGCAGCCGCACGCCGGTCCATCCGAAAGCAGGATCGTTTGTGGCATTGACTGCCGCGATCGTGCGCCTGATCTCGCCGAGATAGGCCTCGACCGTGGCGCCACCCGCCAGCGGCAGCTTGCGCGTGACCAGATCGATCGCCTGGATGCCGTTGGTGCCTTCGTAGATCGGCGCAATGCGCGCGTCGCGGTAATGCTGCGCGGCGCCTGTCTCTTCGACGTAGCCCATGCCGCCATGCACCTGCACCCCGAGCGAGGCGACCTCGGCGCCGATATCGGTGGAAAAAGCCTTGGCGATCGGAGTGAGCAGCGAGGCGCGCTCGTGCGCGGCCTTGCGGGCGGTGTCGTCGGGGTCGCGCTGGGCGCGATCGAGGGCGACCGCGGTGGCATAGCAGATCGCGCGCGCGGCGCGGGTCAGTGCGCGCATGGTGAGCAGCATCCGCTTGACGTCGGGATGCGCGATGATCGGGCTTGAGCCCGACGATGCGCCATTGGCGCGGCCTTGGCGGCGTTCGCGCGCATAGGCGAGCGCCTGTTGGGTCGCGCGCTCGGCAATCGCGACGCCCTGGAGCCCAACCGAAAGCCGAGCCTGGTTCATCATGGTGAACATGCAGGTCATGCCGCGGTTTTCCTCGCCGATGAGGAAGCCGGTGGCGCCGCCGCGGTCGCCATAAACCATCGTGCAGGTGGGCGAGGCGTGAATGCCGAGCTTGTGCTCGATCGAATGCGCGCGCGCGTCGTTGCGTTGACCGGGCGAACCGTCGGTGTTCAGCAAGAATTTGGGCACAAGAAAGAGCGAAATGCCCTTGGTCCCCGGCGGGGCGTCGGGCAGCCGGGCCAGCACCAGATGGATGATGTTGTCGGTGAAGTCATGCTCGCCGTAGGTGATGAAAATCTTCTGTCCGGTGATGCGATAGCTGCCGTCGGCCGCGCGCTCGGCCTTGGTGCGCAGGGCGCCGACGTCGGAGCCGGCCTGCGGCTCGGTCAACTGCATGGTTCCCATCCAATCGCCCGACACGAGCTTAGGCAGATAGGCGCGCTTGAGCTCGTCGCTGCCATGCATCAGGAGCGCATCGATGCCGGCCATGGTCAGGACGGGGCCAAGGCCGAAGGCCGTGGCGGCCGAGTTCCACATTTCACTGCAGGCCGCATTGACGGCCTGCGGCAGACCCTGACCACCCCATTGGGCGGGAGCGGCAAGTCCGTTCCAGCCGGCCTGCGTCCAGGCGCGGTAGGCCTCCTTCCAGCCGGGCGCCGTGGTGACGGTGCCGTCCTTGAACTGCGCGCCGTACTGGTCGCCGATCGGGTTGAGAGGCGCGAGAATGTCGGTCGCGAACCTGCCGGCCTCTTCGAGCACGGCCTGGATCACATCGTCGCTGAGGTCGCCGTAGAGTCCTTCGGCCAGTGCCGGGCCGAAACCCGCCGCATTCCTGAGCGCAAAGGCGATGTCGTCAACCGGCGCCCGGTAGGTCATCGTGAGGTCTCCGGGAGGACGCTTCGGCGTCCCGTGCCGCAGATATGGGCGCCCATGCTACATCATCGCAATGCCGTGCGCCCGGCGCCTGCCAGCCGTCGGGGAGGGCATGATTGCTTGCGGGTCAAGGATAGAAGTTGCGCTGCCAGCGGAACATGGCCGACCACACGCCCTGGTCATCAAGGAGTGCGACCGCGGGCCTGGATCCGTTAGCGGCGTAGATGCCGGCACCCTTGTACGCGGTGTTGAGCCCGGTATAGGTCACGTCCACGCCGATATCGAGGTTCCGCACCGGGTTCCACTGGGTGCGTGAGCCGACCTGGTAGAAGCTGTAGTCGGGATTGCAGCTATTGCCGGCAAGTGCGGTGACGGCCGACAGGTTGCCGACCAGCCCGGCGAACGGCCGCGCGCAGACCGATCCGGCCGCGAGCGACGAATTGATGATCCCGGTCGCGGCGCCGTTGTACTCGATATTGGCGTAGCCGCCGTACCACGAGGTTCTCCATCGCGGGCTCCAGACGTGCTCGTAAGCGGCGGTTATGCTCCACGCTCGCGTCAACTCGACCGCGGTGCCGGTGGTGAAGACGCCGTCCGAGAGCCAGCCGACGCCGACGCTGGAGCTGGAATTGTATATTTGTGCGTTGGCGGTGCTGCTCGCCACGAAGCCGGTTGCGCCCACGCCGTAGGCGAAGTTCACCCCCACGATGTCGCCGCCGGGCAGATTGATCTTCGCCCCGGTTGCGATCGCCCAGCCATACGTGTCCTCGGGATGGCCATTGCCGACATTGTTGGCCGTGCCGTAATAGGCGCCGCTGGCGTCATGCAGGGCGGCGCTGACACCGGCATAGCCCCAAGCCTGGTCGACGCGGAGGTTGGCCACGAGGTCGGGCACCCGGAACCCGAAATTGGCGTTATTGTTCGTGAACCCATTATCGTTGACGACCGCGCCATTGAGGCCGAAGAACCCCGGCGCCGTCGCATCGAAGGTGAAGGCCTTGCGGACGGCAGGATCTTCGAGCGAAAGCGTCGCTGAGAAGCCGTTACCGAGGTCGGCGGTGTAGGCCCACAGGTTCTGACCGCTGATGTCGGTGTCGCCGTTGATCCGTACGTTGGTATAAGTGTAGGCGCCCCAATAGGTGAAAAGATCGAAGAACGATCGCGCCCGCCCCACTGTGAACCCTGCGAACTGCAGGAACGCGCGATCCCAATAGGGCGAGGGCGTCGTGCCGCCGCCGGTAACGCCCGGGGTGTTGTTCTCAACACCGAAGCGCAGGTAGGTCCGCAATGCGCCGTATTCGGTCTGCTGACGCACGTCCCAGCTGGTCACCGCGCGGACGCGGTAATTGATGTCATTGGTGAGGTCGCGCGTGAACCGCGCCTGGCCGTCTTCGATCGCGTTGGTGCCGGCGGCAACGCCGCCGTTTCCCATGTTGTACTCGGCCTGAACACGCACATACCCGCCCAGCTTCAGGCAGGTGTCGGTGCCCGGGAGGTAGTAATAACCGTCCCCGTACAGGCTGCAGTTTTTGACATATTGCACCGGCTGCGCTCTCACCGGCATGTCGGCGGCTTGTACCCCGCCGGCGGCGACAATTCCCACAGCCGTACCAAGGAAGAGGCTCTTCACCTTGTGCATGTGGACGCCTTGGCTTTTGCGCCGTGCCACCGCAGACTGAGAGCAATTCTCGCCCCTGTCGATGCTAGAGAGCGCAGGAGAATGATATTTGTCGCGGGCTGTTGCAAAAATGCAGCAGAAAAGACAAAGGCGACTGTTGACAGCCTCCGGTGTCCGCATCGGCGGACAAGCGCCGATGTTTCTATCTCTCCAGTCCTAGTCGACGCGGCGCGTGACGATCTCGGGCCAGGCGGCCGGTCGTCCTGGCCCACGCCGCCGGCAGTCAAGCGGTCATGACTGCCGTTGATCGGTGCAAGCCCCGCCGCTATGGTCCGCGCGCCGCGGCAGCATGCGAGCCGCCTGATGGGGCGTAGCCAAGTGGTAAGGCAGCGGATTTTGATTCCGCCATTCCCAGGTTCGAGTCCTGGCGCCCCAGCCAGCCAGTCCGGTCTCTGTGGGACGTGTCCGAGCTGCAAAAATAGGCGCGACATTCCCGAGAGTTAGCGAGATGTCAGCCAGTCTCTGTGTCGGAATTCTCTGAACTTTTGGCGGTTACCGGCCACTTTCGCGCGCCAGTCTCTGGTCGCCAATTTTCAATATCCGCGGTGTGACCCCAGACAGCGCAGCGGAAGTACGCTGATTGACCGCACTGAGGTGAATGACCCCGAGCAAAAGTTGGTCGAAGCGGCAACACATCGCTTAACCACGCCCGATGAATGAGGGCATGTGATTCGGCAGAATTGTCGCCTCATACAGGTTCACCTCCGGTGGCAAGCTGCACATGAGCACGACGATCTTCGCCACATCCTCAGCGGCCATCACGTAGTCGTCAGGTGTGG
>DASSJW010000787.1:0-3974 GCA_035690995.1 Xanthobacteraceae bacterium | reverse complement strand
AGGCCGGAAGTCGATGCCACTCAAAGGGCCAGCGCCCTTGATCTCGACCTTCGACGCCACCTTGCGGCTTGCGGGATCGATGGTGACGATCGACTTGCCGTCGACCAGACCGACAATCCACCCGGCTGCGTGGGCGCCGGTGGCAGCGAAGGCGGTCGCAGCAAGCACGCCCGTGAACGCCAGTGCCTTGATCTTTCCGAACATGGAGTCGCTCCCTTTGAATATGGATCCGCGGTTGCCGGGATGAGGCTCTGAGCAGCCTTCCCGATGCGACCAGCTACGAGGGCGACAGGATGCGGATGCAGGACGCGGACGCCTTTTGCAGGCGCCACCTTCACGTGTTCGTGAGCGCGGGAAGCGGGCAGTCCGAATGCGTTATGCAACGCGCGCTGCGTTCGAGGCATGCCCGGATATGATGGGCGACGGAAGGACGGACCATCAGCCCTTGGCGCGGAGCAGCCGTCCGCGCTCGCGCTCCCAACTGCGCTTTTTCTCGGTTTCGCGTTTGTCGTGGAGCTTCTTGCCTCGCGCCAGCGCAAGCTCGACCTTGGCGCGGCCCTTCTCGTTGAAATAGAGCTTGAGCGGCACCAGCGTCATGCCTTCGCGCTCGACCGCCCCCATCAACTTGTCGATCTGGCGACGGTGAAGCAGGAGTTTGCGCACCCGCTTGGGCGCATGATTGAAGCGGCCGCCCTGCAGATATTCCGGGATGTTGGCGTTGACCAGCCAGATTTCGTTGCCGCGAGCGTCCGCATAGGATTCGGCGATCGTTGCCTTGCCCCCGCGCAGCGCTTTCACCTCGGTGCCAGTGAGGGCGATGCCAGCTTCGAACGTCTCGCCGATCTCATAGTTGAATCGGGCCCTGCGGTTCTGGGCAACCACGCGAGTCCGGTCCTCCGTTTTCGCAGCCATTGAGGTCTCCTGCGGGCCGAAAACGCCCGCGGCCTTCCGTCTCTTGCCGCAGTCTCTGCCGGAAATATCGATCGCATCGAGCGTGGACGGCGCGGCCTGGCCTCCGATAGCGAACAGACGCCATGCTGCCAAGCCATTCAAGCGGAAAGAACCAGCGCGGAATCGTGAATCCTGCGCAGCGGCGGCGGCATCTCCGCAGGCGGGCTCGTCGAAGCGGCGGCTCACCCCAGCCGTGCCATCCGCCGCTCGCAGATCGGCATCGCGGGGGGAGGCCGCCGACGGCCGCTAGCGTTCCGTGACGTGATCGATCTGCCGGCGGATCGCCTCGTAGCATTCGCAGGCTCGCGCCTCCAGGCCCGGCCGGTCCACGATCTCGATTTGCCCGCGATGGTAACGAATGAGACCGGCTTGCTGCAGCACGTTGGCAACGACGGTCACCGTGGTCCGGCGCACACCGAGCATCTGCGACAAGAACTCGTGCGTAAGCTTGATGGTATTGCTGTCGAGGCGGTCCCGCGCCTGCAGCAACCAACGGCTCAGACGCGCCTCGACCGCATGCAAGGCATTGCAGGCAGCGGTCTGCTGCACTTGGATCAGCAACATCTCGCCGTAGCGGACGACGATCTTGCAGACCGCATCGCTGTCCTGGACGGCTTTGCGAAAGTGCGACGCCGCGATGCGGGTGGCGGAGCCCGCGACCTGGACGACGGCACGCGTATGCGAGCGCCGCTGCCCGAGCCCGGCGAAGGAGCCGACCGCACCTTCGTACCCGATCGTCGCGGTCTCGATGGCATCGCCCTGCCGCATCACAGCCAACAGGGAGATGATGCCGTCATGGGGGAAATAGACCTGCTCGATGGGTTCTCCCTGTTCCTGCAGGACCACCCCCTGATCGAGGACGATCTCCTTCAGATAGGGGGCAAGCGAAGCAAAATCCCCTGGGGGGAGACCCGCCAGCAGCAGGTTGCGCCTGCCGGTATGGGAGCGATCCAGCTGCACGTGTGCCCTCTCATGGTCGAGCTTGGACACCGCATCCAAATGCAACAGCGCTCCGACCACGCGCCCGCTCCCGCCGGCGACATTGGTAAGCCACCAGTACGGAACCTGTCTGTGCGGTATCCGACAAAGATGCTGCGGACCAAGGACTTAGAGCAAATACCTAGCCGCAACGGGCGCCGGAAATTCGTGTGTTCTTGGAAATGCCCGGACACGCCAGAAGTTCCATGCGCGCGATCGCGCAATGGATCAGGAGGGACGGCACGGCCTGTCCGGATCGGTCGCTTCGGCGTCTCCGCATCGAGCACGGCGTCCGCAGACGGGCGTGGACGGCCGCTGGCCGACAGGCTCGCACACCTGAGCCAGCGGACTAGCTCATTGGGCTAGTTGATGAGGCCGGCGTGGACCATCGCCTCGCGCACCGCCGCCTTGGTCTTGTCCGCCAAACGAACCATCGGCAGCCGCACCGTGTCGGCGCACTTTCCAAGCAAGGACAACGCGTATTTCGCCGGCGCCGGGTTGGTCTCGATGAACAAGGCGGTATGCAGCGGCATCAACTTGTCCTGCAGCTTGAGCGCAGTGCCGTAATCACCCTTGAGGCAGGCGCTCTGAAACTCCGCGCACAACCTCGGGGCCACGTTCGAGGTGACCGAGATGCAGCCATGACCACCATGCGCCATGAAGCCGAGGGCCGTGGCATCCTCGCCCGAGAGCTGATTGAAGCCCTCGCCCATCGCGGCACGCTGCTGCGAGACGCGCACGACGTTGGCGGTCGCATCCTTCACGCCGGCGATGTTCTCGAGTTCGAATAGGCGCTTCATCGTCTCGACCGACATGTCGATGACCGAGCGCGCCGGGATGTTGTAGATGATGATCGGAATGCCGATGGCGTCGTTGATCGCCTTGAAGTGCTGATACATCCCCTCCTGCGTGGGCTTGTTGTAGTAAGGAGTCACGACCAGGACCGCATCGGCGCCCGACTGTTGCGCATGCCGGGCGAGCTCGATCGCCTCCTTGGTAGAGTTCGAGCCGGCACCGGCGATGACCGGGACGCGGCCCTTCGCCTGCTCGATGCACCACGTCACGATCTGCCCGTGCTCGTCATGGGACAAGGTCGGGCTCTCGCCCGTGGTGCCTACCGGGACCAGACCGCTGGTGCCCTCGGCAATCTGCCAATCAACCAGACCGCGAAAAGCTTTCTCATCGAGCGCGCCATTGCTGAAGGGAGTGACGAGCGCGGTAAACGAGCCCCTGAAGCTCGTCCTGACGGTCATGATACGATCCTCTGAGTCGTTCAGTCGGCGGCGGAAGGCCCAACTCGAAGGCCAGCGTCGAAGGCTCGGCTCCGTGCCCATCCTCTTGAAGCGCGGCGGGTCATCGACCACGTCCGAGGCCCGCGCCCATTGTTACCGGGAACCGCCGGCCGAAGAAAGCCCCGCCGCCCCCATGCCGCCGCCTTTTTGCCGCGGTCCGGCGCGATGCTCTGGTAGTTAGGTGTTCGTCAATCTTATCAAATGAATAAGTATTGGATTGCGGTGGAACCGTAGCAAGGACGACGCCTTGACCACATCCAGGCCCTCACGATTGTTGACCGCGCTGCTGGCGGGCGGGGCCATCGTTGTCGCGCTGCAGGCCGACTCGGCCGGCGCGGTGCCGGTTCCCAAGCCAAGGCCGGCAAGCGCGCCCGCGAAGGCTGATCCCAAGCCGAACGCCACCGCGGCAGCGCCGCGTGCTGCAACTCCCTCCGCACGGTTCGCGGTTGCCGCTGGTGAGCCGATATCCTCGGCCGACGCCGCCGCGCTGAAGGAAGCGGTGAACGCTGCGCGCCGGGGCAAGACAGCGCAAGCCGAGGATCTGCAGAAAGCCATCAACGATCCGGTCGCCCGCAAGCTGGTCGAATGGGCAATCCTGCGCAGCGACGGCACCAACAGCATCGACTTGCGCCGCTATATGGCTTTCATCAACGACAATCCGAGCTGGCCGGCCGTCGGACTGTTGCGCCGCCGGGCTGAAGCCACCCTGTGGGCAGACCGTCTCGATCCGGCTTTCGTGCGCTCGTTCTTCGC
>DASSJW010000786.1:0-7403 GCA_035690995.1 Xanthobacteraceae bacterium | reverse complement strand
GACTGCACGAAGCCGCGGGTAAACCCGAGCTGCACGCCATTCTTCTCGAATCCATCAACGGTGATGGTCACGGAGGCGCTGCGCGCAGGATCCAGAGGCTGCAGCGAACCTTTGTCGTCGAAATACCTCGGCGTCACCGTGTATGTGTACGGGCCCAGGGACGGTTTCGTACCCTGGTGCACGGAGCCGGGAACGTGCAGCCAGCGAAACTTATGGATGGGCGCATTGATGCTTGAATTGGCCGGCTCCTTCGGATCCTGCGCATGGTCGCCCGGTGTCTGGAACCGCAGGTTGTTCTGGATGAAATAGGCATTCTGACCCTTCGGCTGGCACCGGATCGTAAAGCCCGCCAAATTCTTGGCGCTCCGCTTATCAAGATTGAAAGCCAAGAGCGTCTTGGCATCTCCCCGATACGCCGTGATTGAGAAGCTGTCCTTCTTTGCCGATACGTTGCTCATGTCGCAATCCTTGCCATGCCGTGGGCGACAACCGAAAGAATAACTATTGATCTATCTATACCAGAGGTTGTAGGGTTGCGCAACCTCGGCCCGTCATCGAGGCCGGGCGAGACCCTCTCGCGGGGCCCTATAAAGAGGGTCGCCTGTAACCGCGTCACTGACGACATCCGGCGATTGGTTGCGGGCTCCCTTGGGCCTCCCGTCGCCGATCGACCGCGCGCGTCAAACAATTTTTGCCGTGAAGCGCGCGGGCAATGGGCCTAAAGGACGCGCCCGCCCAGGAAGCCCAGGCGCGCTCACTCGGCGCTCGGCCGTCCGCGCCATTCCGGCGCCGCGTCAAACACTGGGATCATCGCGATGCCCCGTAGTCGGGCGCAAGCAAGCGATTGCGGATCAGCCAATCGAGCGCGCGCGACCAGGACTCGTCTGTGTTGCCGCGCATGTCGGCGCTCATGGCCGCCACGGTTGCGGCCGACGAGGCATCCCGAACATAGATGTTCACGTTGAGGATCAGATTCGAAACCTTCTGGACGGTGCCGGTGATCGCGAGTTCGGCCCCGAGGCGTTTGGCAAGCTGCGCATCGCAGCCGCCGCAGGCTTGCAGATTGCTTGCATGCGCCTCGCCCAAGACGGGCGCGATGTCGACGAGTTCGAACCGCCCCGATTCCTTCAGCCGCAGCCGCAATTGATCGCTGAGGCGGCCAAGGCGCGCCTGTTCGTCGGGGCGCGGGCCCTTGATCTCCCCCTCCACGCTGGTGTCGATCAATTCGAAATCGAAGACGGCGACCGCCTGCGCGTGCGCCGGCGCATGCACCGCCAGCGGCAGCAACCAGGACACCACGAGGCAATATCGGAGCCGGATGAGGAAGGTGAAGCGTCCGCGCATCGGGCGAATATAGAGGCTCCGCACGCTGTTCACCAATCCCGACCCATATCCGCCAATTGGTCTTGTGTTCCTACGATTCGGCGGGCGGCTCGCGCGCGTTCGATTTTCTGGATGGTCCGGTCTGGATGCCGCAACAGTTTCCCGCCACATATCGGCAGGCGCCCGAGAGCCGCTGAGCCATACTGGCAGAGCATGCCATCGATTTTGCAACGTGAACCGCTGTTGTCCGCGCTTCCGAAAGCGTGGCGCGCCGCGCTGTCCCATGCTCGCATTGAGCCGGTGGAAGGCGGAATGAGCGACGCGTCGGTGTTTCGGGTGGGAAGCTCGCATTATTTGAAGATCGCGCAAGGCGTCGGGGCGCACGATCTACGGCAGGAAATCGAGCGCACGGCGTGGCTCGCACAGCGCGGCGTTCTCGTCGCGCGGGCGGTCAGAGTGCACGACGGTGGCGATCTCGTTGCGGTCCTGAGCGAGACCTTGGAGGGATCGAGCGCCGATGAAACTCATCTTGCTCCCGAGATTGTCGTGCCAGCCCTCGCCCGTGCGCTGGCGGCGTTGCACGCCGTTCCTGCAGCGGACTGTCCTTTCGACGAAAGCATCGCGATGCGACTGCGGCGGGCAGGGGCGCTCATTGCAAGGGACGAGGTCGATCCGCGGGCATTTGCGCCGCGCAACCGGGATGTCTCGCCTGCCGCTTTGCTCGATCGGTTGAGCAGAGGTCGACCGGACGAAAGCGTCGTTGTCGCTCATGGCGACGCGACTCTGAGCAATTTGATCATACGCGACGACCTGTCCGTCGGCTTCATCGATTGCGGCCATGCCGGTCGGGCCGATCGCTACCTGGACATTGCTCTTGTTGTCGAGGGATTGGCGGAGCGGTTCGGAAGCGCAAGCGCCGATGGCTTCATGGCCGCCTACGGCGCGCCCGAGTTCGATCGGCGCAGGGCAAGCTATTTCCTGGACCTGTACGAGCTGTTCTGAACACGCCGGCACGCCGGGGACGGCGCGACCAGTCAATCGCCGCCGGAAAGCGGCTTGCGCGTGGCCTCGAACAGGAACCACGTTCGTCGTTCAGCTTCGTCGATCCAGTTCTCGAGCAGACTCGCGCTCGCCACGTCTTCGTGCTGGTCGCACAGGGTATGGGTCTCGCGCATGAAGTGGGTCAATTGCTTGTTGTCCTCGCGAAGCTCAGCCAGCATGTCGTGCGGCGTGACATAGTCGGCGTCATTGTCGAGGAGACGCTGTAGGCGGCTGATCTGGCCGATCGAGTGCAAAGTCGTACCGCCGATCTTGCGTACGCGTTCCGCGATCGCATCGGTAGCGGCGAAAATCTGGTCCCCCTGCTCGTCGAGCAGAAGATGATAGTCGCGGAAGTGTGGCCCCGACATGTGCCAATGGAAGTTCTTGGTCTTGAGATACAGCGCGAACATGTCGGCAAGCAGGAGCGTGAGCGCGCCGGCAAGATCCTTGGTCGCGGCCGACGTCAGATCCGTCGGCGTATCGAGCGGGGCGCGCTGGCGCGCCTTCACGTTGATCGAGTCCATCGCGTGGTGTCCTTGTTGAGTGATCCGGTTGGCAAGCGTGATCGGGGACGGCGGCAGATCTGCCTTCGTGCGGCATCCTGAGGATGGTGTCGGTCGGAGAGCGATGCTTGCGCGATGTTGTCGTTATTGGATCATCTTGCGGCGGTTTTTGCCCATTCCGCGTGCGGCCGCGTACCCCCATGATTCGACAGGGCTTGGCCACCCGCGCCGGACACGAGGGCGAAGGGGCACGGACAGGAAGTGGATGGAACCCGGGATCGACGCTGCGCTGCCCGGAAGATCATTTCATAGACGATGGAGATGGCAGGTTGCTCATCGCGTAAGCAGCGCGCGCTGGGCAATGATCTCCTTATTTGGCGGGCGCGCGTTGACGTGAGCGCCGCGGCGGTGTGGTAATCCGCCTCATGTTTTGCAACGCAACATCCGACGCTCGCCTGGGCGCAAGTGGCGTGCGGCTTGCAGTGAAACGTTGGCTGGATCGGGCGGCTCTGGCTCCCGGCGGCGCGCGGTTCCGGCGGCTCGGCAAGAAATCTGATCATGACGGCAGCTTCCTCGACTGAAATCCCCGTCCGAACCAAGGTCACGGCGCAGCTCGTCCTGGGACTTGCCCTGATCGCGATCTGGGAGGTCGCGGCGACGTGGCTCGTGGACCCGTTCTGGATCGGCAAACCCAGCGCCATCGCGGAGCGTCTGTGGGATGTGTTCGTGCACGGCGACATGCTGACCCACACCGGCATCACCCTGTTCCACTCCGTCGTCGGCTTGCTCCTGAGCCTCCTGATCGGGGTCCCCGTCGGCATCCTGTTCGCCGCCAACCGCTCCGTCGCCGACACCATCGAGCCCTACTTTCTGGGCGTCTACAGCCTCCCACGCGTGGCGCTGGCGCCGCTCTTCATACTCTGGTTCGGCATCGGCTCGATTTCCAAGATCATGATGGCGTTCTCGATGGTGGTGTTCATCGTGATCCTGAACACCCATGAGGGCCTGCGCGGCGTGGATCGAGATCTCGTCGATATGTTGAAGACCATGCGTGCGTCGAGGCTGTACATCCTGCGCAAGGTCCTTCTGCCTTCGATCGTCCCGTGGATTTTCGCATCGCTGCGTGTGGGCATCGGCCTTGCGCTGGTGGGTGCGGTGATTGGGGAACTGCTGGGCGCCAACCGTGGGCTCGGCTGGTACGTCGAATATGCCGCCGGCCGCGTCGACATCATCGGCGTCTTCGCCGGACTGGTCGTGCTGGCCATGCTCGGCATGACCCTCAATGAAATTGTGAAAACGGTCGAAGGCCGGGTCACGGCGGGCCGGTATTGAGGGTCGAAATGCTCGCAATCATCCCCGGATGCAACGGAGTGTCTTAATGCGTCACCACCTGGCTGCCTGCCATTGGCTTGGCGTTGCGCGGTTTGCCATTCTTGCGACGGTCGTGCTTGGCTTCGCGCTGCCAATGCGGGCAAGCGCTGAGACCGTGCTGAAATTCGGCGTCGCATCGGTGAACGAAGGTCTGCTGCCGCTGCGGGTGGCGAATGATCAAGGCTTGTTCAAAGCCGAAGGCATAGCGGTGGAGTTCCTGGATTTCCGCGGCGGCGGTCCGACTGTCCAGGCCTTCGCCGCCGGCAGCGTGGACTTCTGCATTTGCGCCGCGGACCACGTGCTGCGGCTCGCGAACCGCGGCCTCGACGCACGCATCATCGTCGGACTGGACGAACACCATTCCTATGCTTTGCTTGCCAAGGCCGACAGTCCCTATACCGACATCAAGTCGCTCAAGGGCAAAAGCATCGGCATCACCTCTCCGGGCAGCTTCACGGACAACACTGTCCGCTGGGCGATCAAGCAGGCCGGCTTGCAGGCCGAGCGCGACTTTCAGATCGTCGGCGCCGGCGGCGGCGCCTCGATGCGGGCCGCAATCGAGACTGGGCAGGTGGACGCCGGTGCGGTCGTGACGACCGAGGTGGCGGATTATCTGCGCTCCGGCAAATTCAAGATCGTCACGGACTGGCGGCCCATGCGATACGCGTCCCTGGTCGTCATCGGCCGCCAGCGCTGGGCCGACGCCAACCCGGCGATCGCCAAAGGACTGGTCCGCGCCGTTGCCAAGGCCGCGCGATTGATCCAGACCGACCCGGCGGCGACCGCGAGCAGCGTCAAGCTGCTGTACCCCAACTTCAGCGATGCCCAAATTCGCGAAGTCGCGGAAGCGGCCAAGCAGCGGCTCTCAACCGACGGCAGTGTCTCCCCGGAAGGCTTCGAGACCATGCAGGAGGTCGTGCTCTTGTCCGATCCTGCGCTGAAGAAGGTGAGCAAGACCGACGTCGACCTTCAGGCAAAGCTTTCCCAGTGACGGCACGGATCGACCCGGCGTCCCCGAACATGCTCGCGGTCGGCGCGGCGGCGGCGGGGCCCCCCGCCGGCGAGGTTGGGCGCCAACCTCCTCACGCGCCCACCGCCATCCTGTCCCATGTGTCGATGTCCTATGACGGGCGCATGGAGGTGCTGCATGACATCGATTTTGCGCTCGATCGAGGCGAATTTCTTTCCATCGTCGGGCCGAGCGGCTGCGGCAAATCGACGATCCTGAGGCTGATCTCCGGGCTGGTGCAGGCGACCAAGGGCCAGGTCGAGATTCCGAGCCGCGCGGGATCGCGGACCGACATCGGCTTCATGTTTCAGCGTGACGCGCTGCTGCCCTGGGCTGACGTGTCGGCCAATATCGCGGTCGGACTGGAATGCGCAGGGATTCCGAAGACGGAGCACGCCGCGCGCATCACGGCGCTGCTGGAGATTCTGGGTCTTTCCGATTTCGGTCGCTACTACCCGCGCGCGCTGTCGGGCGGGATGCGCCAGCGCGTGGCCCTCGGCCGGCTGCTCGCCTATGACCCCGAAATCATGCTCATGGACGAACCTTTCGGAGCGCTTGACGCGCAGACCAAGATCCTGATGGGCTACGAGCTGCTCCGGCTCTGGACCGACCACCGCAAGAGCGTCGTGTTCGTCACCCACGACATCGAGGAAGCGATCGGACTGTCCGATCGTATCCTGGTCATGACCGACCGCCCTGGACGGATCAAATCCGAGTATCGCGTCGAGCTGCCACGCCCGCGCGATCTTCGGGGGGTGAGGAAAATGCCGGCGTTCCATCAATTGAGCGAACGGATCTGGAGGGATATTGTCGCCAAGGTCTGACGCGGTACCTGCGCGCACCGCCGCGCGATCAATGCCAAATTCAGGAGCTGGTTCGACGATGAGCCGTGCAACCGCCGTTCTCAAGCCGGGTGAGCCGGTGACGCTCGCCCCGGGCGGAAATATCAGCTTCGAGATCGAGACCGGACAGCGGTTCAAGCTCGCCCAGCCCGAAGGAGAGCAGGTCGCCGATTTGATTTCGTTCAATCGCGACGACGTGCGCGAACTGCTCTCGATGCATTCGAGCCGCGCCGTAAATCTCAATTGGAAGTTGACGGCTCCGCACGTGCTCTACAGCAATCGCACGCGCGGCATGTGGCAGATCGAGGAGGATCTCACCGGGGAGAACTATTGCGGGGGCGGCTACTGCAGCGAGCATCTCAATGTCGAGCGCTACGGCGAGGCCGGCAAGGGCGCTCCCAACTGCCAGTCCAACCTCGAAACCGCCGTTCGCGGCTATGGCATGGACCGCTGGAGCTTCAATGTCGACGCCTGCTTCAACGTCTTCATGACGGTGGCTTACGACGCCAACGGTGTGTGGGAGATCCGCGCGCCCAAGGGCAGACCGGGTGACTACATGGTCATGCGGGCGCTCATGCCGCAGATCGTCGCCATCTCGAACTGCCCGGTGCTGTTCAATCCCTGCAACAATTTCCGGCTCAAGCCGCTGACGCTCGAGATCCTGAAATAGCGGCGGGACGCCCCACCGCTGTTGGGGGGCGGCTGCCTGGCGAGAGTGGATTTCGAAGCAGAAGCAGCATCCGGAGACGCCGGCATGCCAAGGAGCACCTTGCGATGAACGGGCCTGACGATTCTCGGCGTGCATTTTTGACCGGTGGCACGGTCGTCGCTGCGAGTGCGGCTTTCGCCGCGGACGCCACCGCACAGCGGGGAATGGTCATCAACGACCCCAAAGTGGTGGAAGAGATCACGGCCGAGTTTGCCGCGTATGACCGGGCGCTGGGAGACAACGATGTTGCGGCTCTCAACCGGTTCTTCTTCGACAGTCCCTTCACGATCCGCTACGGCAACGCCGAAAACCTCTACGGCTATTCGGAAATTCAAGCCTATCGAGGGACGGTCGTCGGCTCGGGTGTGGGGCCGAAGCGTGAGCGTACCGTCATCACCACCTACGGCAGCGATTTTGCGACCGTGTCCACCCTGTCTCGGCGCCCGCAGTCGGGGAAGGTCGGACGAACGACGCAAACCTGGGTGCGGTTTCCCCAAGGCTGGCGCATTGTGGCCGCGCATGTCAGCACGATTGATGCGCCTTCAAATCCGTAACGGACGCTCGTGATCACGTCGGTGCGGCAAACGTCCCCGTCGCCCGGGCGC
>DASSJW010000785.1:0-2569 GCA_035690995.1 Xanthobacteraceae bacterium | reverse complement strand
CGCAACCATCCCGAACCCGAGCGGCCGCTTGTTTGTTGCTGCCGTATATCCCGGTCGCCTCATCGGGTGCCGCAATGAACAAACGCAATGCGGAGGAATGCCTGAAGCGCGCTGCGGAGTGCGGGCGTCAGGCCGAGGCTGCGCGCGATCCGGAACTGAAGCTTTACCTGATGAAGCTTACGTTGTCCTGGACGCAGGCCGCGGCGAGCGAGATGACGGAGCGCCAATTCGAAGACGCTTGATCGCTCCACCCGGTCGCAGCTCAGGCTGACATGTTTTCACGCAATGTCTTGCCCTCGTAAGAGGTGCGGTAGCGGTCCCGTCGTTGCAGTTCCGGTACGAGATAGTTGACGATGTTCTGCAGCACGTCGCGTGGGGCTGCCTGGGAAATCGACAGCATGAAGCCGCCGCGGCTGCCGGTGGCCTCGAACATCTCTTCCATCCGGTCGGCGAGCTGGGATGCCGTCCCGGCGAAGGTGATGTTGTAGCCGGTTGCCGCGTGCAGGCCGTGCTCGAAGAATTCCTCGCGCGAGATCTCGGTGTTCTCACCATATTTTTTGGCCAACAGATGCACGAAGCCGACCGGGGAGGCGTTGGCGGCGACGATGCGCTGCTGCAGCTCGGCCAGCGAGAAGCGCGATGGCAGCTGCGACATGTCATAGCCGGTGTTGTGAGACAACCAGACGCCGACCGCCTCGAGCGGCACGTCGGCAATCATGCTCTCGCGCATGGCGTGCGCTTCCGCCTCGGTCTCGCCCACCATCGCGCGGCTCGACCAGAGTATTCCGACGGCGTCGGGGTCGCGACCCTCGTCGACCAGCGCCTTGTCGAGATCCGTCCGTTGCTGCACCATCAGCGGAATCGACTTGGTCAATCCAAAAACATGATCCGCCACATGCGCCGCCGCTCGCGTCCCGCGCGGCGAGCCCCCGGCCTGGATGATGACCGGCTGACCCTGCGGCGAGGGCACCACGCTGAGCGGCCCCTTGACCTTGAAGGACTTGCCGACGTGGTTGATCGGGCGGACCTTGCGCGGATCCGCCACGGTGCCCGACTTGCGATCCCAGACGAAGGCGTCGGCGTCGACGCTGCTCCACAGCGCGCGGCAGACGTCGATGAATTCCTCCAGCCGGTCGTAGCGCTCGTTGTGGTCGACCAGCTCGTCGTAGCCGTAGTTGGCGTAGTCGGCGCGGCGCTGCGACGTGATGACGTTGAAGGCGATGCGGCCATTGGTGACGTGATCGAGCGAGTTCAGCAGGCGCGCGGTGTAGAACGGATGCATGAAAGTCGAGGCGTAGGTCAGTCCGAAGCCGAGGTGACTGGTGACCCGCGACATCATCGCAATCCACGGGCTCATCTCGAACCGCGGCCACGCCACGCCGTTGCGCACCGCATCCTCGATCGAGCCTTTCCAGGTGTCCGGAATGCCGGTGCTGTCGCCGAAGAAGATCATGTCGAAGCCGCCGCGCTCGGCGGTGCGCGCCACCTCCTCGAACATGCCGATGTTGGGATGATGCCGGTCGACCCAGGAGCCGGGCAGCCGCCAGTGCGTCTCGACCGTCGTCCAGGACAGATCGAAGGCGAGATGTATTTTCTTCTTCATCCTCGGTCTCCTCGGCGAAGAATTGGCACGTCGCTGGAGCGTCTGCCTGCCTCTGCAACCTTAATGCCAACCCGTCTGCGCGTCCGGCGTTGATCGGCCGCGGCCGAAGCTAAGCAAAACTGCGACGGTGGTGAATACATACGTGCGCGGGCAGCGGCTGATCGCCGCCTATCCTTCCGCGCAGGTCGATCGCCGTGTCGCACGAGTTGCGCCCAAAAGCCGGTCAACCTCGATTGCGCTCGGCATGTAATTTGGTCTTGCTGCAACCGGGCCCGCTCGCATAGCCTTGATGGTCCGATATCTGCCGGACGGCAGGGCGATACCGCGGTGACCACCGACCAATTCGTACAGACCTTGCTGGGCGGCCTGGCGATCGGTTGCATCTACAGCCTGATCGCACTCGGGATTTCGATGATCATCCGCGCGACGGAGATCCTTCATTTCGCGCAAGGCGAGATGATGATGATCGGATCGATGATGGGGCTCAGCGCCTTCTGGCTTGCGGAGATGCCGTTCGTTCTGGTGCTGCTGTTCGGGATCGTGGGCGGCGGGATCATCTCGGTGCTGGTCGAGTTCACCATCTACCGGCCGCTCGGCGCGCGTCGCGTCGCCTTGATCAACATCGTGATCGCCACGCTCGGGGTCTCGATCGTCCTGCAAAACGTGGCTCGATTGGTCTGGGGTTCGGAGCCGTTGCGCTATCCGGGGCTGTTCGCATCGAAAGGTCTTGTGCTCGCAGGCTTCGTCATATCCCCGCAACTGGTCTGGATCGTCGTCCTCGGCGCCCTGATCATGGGCGGCCTGATGCTGTTCTTCCGCTTTACGCGTCTCGGTATCGCGATGCAGGCCGCGGCGCAGGATGCCGACGCCGCCCGCCTGATGGGGATCAGCGTCGAGCGCACCACGACCCTGACCTTCGCAGTCTCCGGGATGATGGCCGGCGCCGCCGGCGTGCTGCTGGGCTCG
>DASSJW010000784.1:0-4902 GCA_035690995.1 Xanthobacteraceae bacterium | reverse complement strand
GATTTTCAAGGACGGCCAGATGGCCTCTCGCCAGATTGGTGCCGCGCCGAAGCAGAAGCTGGAACAGTGGATCACCACCGCGGTGTGACGCCCCCACGCGCGCTAGCCAGAAATTTCCTCGCAGCGGCCGGCCAAAATGCCGGCCGTTGGCGTTATTGCCTCGGGCTCGCCCGTTTCGGGTCCGAGCGGATATCGTCGATCATGGCTCGTGCATTGCGTCCGCCTTTCCCGCCAATGGAAGCCCTGTCGGTCGACGAAATCCCGACCGGGGAGGAATGGCAGTACGAGCCGAAATGGGATGGCTTCCGCTGCCTCGTCTTTCGCGACGGCGGCGAGGTCGAGCTGCAATCGAAGTCCGGCCAGTCGCTGACACGTTATTTTCCGGAGCTGGTCGAGGCAGTTCGGAACATCAAGGCGACGGCATTTGTTCTCGACGGGGAAATCGTCGTCCCGGTCGACGCCGCATTTTCGTTTGATGCGCTGCTGCAGCGCATCCATCCGGCGCAGAGCCGCGTGCAGAAGCTAGCGGCGGAGACGCCGGCCCTCCTCATTGTCTTTGATCTCTTGGCAGGCGCCGACGACAAACCGCTGATCGGCCGACCGTTGTGCGAGCGCCGGCCACAACTCGAAACCTTCGCAAACAAATGGCTGCGCGGAGTGGACCGCATCCGGCTGTCGCCCGCGACCACGAAACTGCCCGAGGCCAAGAGCTGGCTCAAACGCGTGGGCGCCACGCTCGACGGCATCGTGGCGAAGCGGCGCGACCTCGATTACCGCTCAGGCGATCGCACCGGCATGCAGAAGATCAAGAACTATCGCAGCGCCGACTGCGTGGTCGGTGGGTTCCGCTACAACGAAGGCAAGCCGGTGGTCGGCTCCCTCCTGCTTGGCCTGTATGATGCCAAGGGCCTGCTCCATCACGTCGGCTTCACCTCGACGATCAGGCGCGAAGACAAGCCCGCCCTCACCAGGAAGCTCGAAGCGCTGATCGCCCCGCCGGGATTTACCGGCAATGCGCCGGGAGGGCCGAGCCGCTGGTCGACCAAGAGGTCAAGCGAGTGGGAGCCGCTCAAACCGAAGCTCGTGGTTGAAGTCTGTTACGACCACTTCAGCGGCGAGCGCTTTCGCCACGGCACCAAGCTGATGCGCTGGCGTCCCGACAAGTCGCCGAAACAGTGTACGATGGAACAGGTCAAGCAGAAAAAGGCGAATTTGCTGAAGCTGTTGAAGTAGGGCTGCTGCGCGCTAAACCGGTACGGTGCCGTTGGCGTTGAGGACGGCCCCGGCCAGATAGAGCGAGCCGGTGATCAGAATGCGCGGCGGCGGCGCGAGTTCGAAGCGGCCAATCGCGGCGAGCGCGGCCTCGAGGCTCTCGCTGCTCTGCGCCGGGATGCCCACGCTGCGCGCGATATCGGCGATCGTGTCGGCGGGGAAGCTCTTGTCTTGATGCGGGATCGGCACTCCCACGGTACGGCGGGCAAGTCCGGTGAAATTCTTTAGGAAACTCTCGCAATCCTTGGTCGCGAGCATGCCGACCACGAGCACGAGCGGGCGCGAAACCCGCTCCTCAAGATCGGCGAGGGCATTGGCGACGGCACGGCCACCGTCGGGATTGTGGCCGCCATCAAGCCAGAGTTCGCTGCCGGGCGGCGTGAGCGCAACAAGCCGACCCTGCGACAGGCGCTGCATGCGTCCCGGCCAATCCGCCTTGGCAATTCCGTTCTCGAACGACGCAGGCGGAAGTTTCAGGCTGTCGATGGCGCGCAAGGCCGCGATGGCAACGCCGGCGTTCTCGAACTGGTGCCGCCCGTAAAGCTTCGGCGCCGGAAGATCGAGCAAACCGGCATCATCCTGGTAGACGAGACGGCCGCGCTCTTCGGTCGCGATCCAATCCTCGCCCGCGATCCTGATCGGCGCCTTGACGCGCGCCGCCTGGCGCTCGATTGACAACAACGCCTCGCGCGGCTGCGCCGCCACGATCGCCGGCACGCTCTGCTTGAGAATACCTGCCTTCTCTGCCGCGATTTTCCCTACGGTCTCGCCGAGATGCTCGGCGTGATCGAGCGACACCGGGGTGATCACGCTGGCGAGCGGGCGGTCGACGACGTTGGTCGCATCGAGCCGCCCGCCCATGCCGACTTCAAGCAGCAGCACATCGGCCGGGTTGCGCGCAAACAGCAGGAAGCCCGCCGCCGTGGTGACCTCGAACACTGTGATGGCCGCACCGGCATTGACGCGTTCGCATTCGTTGAGCGCACTGCTGAGCTCTTCATCGGAGGCAAGACGTCCCTCCCCCTCGCCGCCCAAGCGAAAGCGCTCATTGAAACGCACGAGATGTGGCGAGGTATAAACGTGTACGCGCAGCCCTGCCGCCTCCAGAATCGCGCGCATGAAAGCGATGGTCGAGCCCTTCCCGTTCGTACCGGCGACATGAATCGTCGGCGGCAGCTGCTGCTCGGGATGACCGAGCGCGGCGAGAATGCGCCGCATCCGATCGAGCGAAAGGTCGATCAGCTTCGGATGCAGCGACGTCAACCGGGCAACGATAGAATCGATCGGCGTCATGCAGCTATTCTTCACAATCCCGGCTGGCATGGAACGGCGGGGGCCGTCACAGGCTCCGCGAGAGCCGAAATCGACGATTTCTACCTTTTGAATGAGGCACGGCCAGCGCACTGCGGCAAGTCCGGCGAACAGGATTGCCGCAGGCGCCCGGACCCCGCCGACGGACTAGGCGATGGCAGCGGCTGGTAAATTATCGGCGGGCTGCTTGGCATGCGCCTTGGTGAAAAGTCTGCACAGGTTAGCAAGCGTGGGCCGCAGTTGCCGGCGGTGGACGACCATGTCCACCATCCCGTGGTCCCTGAGATATTCGGCGCGCTGAAAACCGTCGGGCAGTTTCTCGCGGATGGTCTGCTCGATGACGCGCGGCCCGGCAAATCCGATGAGCGCGCCCGGTTCGGCGATGTGGACATCCCCGAGCATTGCGTAGGACGCGGTCACGCCGCCGGTGGTCGGATTGGTGAGCACGACGATGTATGGTTTCTTGGCTTCGCGCAGCATCTGCACCGCGACCGTGGTGCGGGGCAACTGCATGAGCGAGAGAATGCCCTCCTGCATGCGCGCGCCGCCCGAGGCGGCGAACATGATGCACGGAGTGCCCTTCTCGACGGCGGTCTCAAGCGCCTTGATCACCGCCTCGCCCGCGGCCATGCCGAGCGAGCCCCCCATGAACTCGAAATCCTGCACCCCGATGACGACCGGCAATCCTTCAAGCTTGCCGAAACCGAGCTTGATCGCGTCGTTCGTGCCGGTCTTGCTGCGGGCGTCCTTGAGGCGATCGGTATAACGCCGTTCGTCGCGGAACTTGAGCGGATCGAGCGGAACCGCGGGCACCGCGATGTCGAACCAGGTCTCGTTGTCGAACATCGACTTCAAGCGCGCCATCGCCCCCATGCGCATGTGATAGTTGGAGCCGGGGATGACGAACTGGTTCGCCTCGACATCCTTGTAGAACACCAGCTGGCCGGTGTCCGGGCACTTGATCCACAGATTTTCCGGGGTGTCACGGCGCGCGAAGTAATTGCGGATTTTCGGCCGGACGACGTTGGATATCCAATTCATGTCTGGCGCCTCGATGTGCCGTTATCTCCGCAAACGCCGGCGCCCGCGCTTGGCAATGCTTGGCTACGCGTACGCCGACACCTGCAAGACCGTCTGCCATCGGACGAAGACCGGACGTGACTGCCTCCGATGGCCACTGGCCCCATCTATATGGATGGCCGGGCCGGACCTGGCAACCGGCGTCAGACCTTGTCAATCCGGTCAGCGTACGCCGCGGCGACGCGGCCGCATCGCGAACCCGAAAGCGCCGTCGCCATCAAACAGCGTGGGTGCATCGCTGGTGCGCGCGCGTTCGATCGTGAGCAGTCGAAGTTTTGTCGTGATCCCGCCGTTGGCGGAGAAGCCCCCCGCCTTGCCGCCGGCCGCGAGCACGCGGTGGCATGGAACGACGATCGGAAATGGATTGCGCCCCAGCGCTTGACCCACCTCCCGCGCCAAGCCGGGAGCGCCGAGCCGGGCCGAAATCTCGCCGTAGGAGAGCGTCATGCCCGGCATGATCGTGCGTGCGACCTCGTAAACGCGGCGGTCGAATACCGGCACGCCATCCATGTCGAGCGCGACGGCGGAGAGATCGCGCGGCTCCCCCCGCAGGAGCGCGATGATGGCTTCGATCGCGTCCCGCACGTCGGGTGGCGGCGTTGCCTCGCGCGCCTGCGGGCATCGCCGGATGAGCCGCGCGCGCGTTCTCGACTCGTCCCGCTCGGGAAGCTGCAGGGCGACGAGCCCATGATCGCCCCATGCGATGCCGCATCGGCCGATCTCAGTGTCAAAAAGCGTGAAGCCATGCTCCGTCATGATCAAAGCATCATAGCATTTTGCCTTGCTGCCGGGCGTCCCGAATCTTGCCCGCTATTCCAGGCAACGAGGGCGTGCTGGCAAAGGCCTGCGTAACTTGTCTGCGACCCCGCTGCCGCGGACCGCGCAGACTTGCCTGCGCTTATACCGGCGCAGACTGCGTGGACTTGTCCGCGCTTAGGCCGTCGCAGACTGCGTGGAGCTGTTTGCGATTATACTGGCGCAGACTGCGTGGACTTGTCTGCGCTGGCTGCGCGCACGCCACGGGCGAGCTCGGCGACCAGATCGACAACGCCACGGACCGTTCTTTCCGTTGCCTTGTTGTCCGCGTCGAGGCTCCCCTTGAGCGCGTTCACCAGCGCCGAACCGACCACCACTCCATCGGCGCCGGATGCGATGCCCGCCGCCTGCTCCGCGGTCCGGACGCCAAATCCGACCGCCACCGGCAGCTTGGTGTGGCGCTTGATACGCGCCACCGCCGCC
>DASSJW010000783.1:0-2056 GCA_035690995.1 Xanthobacteraceae bacterium | reverse complement strand
GCAGCGCGGTCGCGCGTCGACGGATCCCCACAGCCGCCACCGCCGGCGCTTTGCAGCAAAAAGCGTTCGCCCGCCTTTAGCTCGTAGCGGCCCGATGACGGCGTCACATATTCCTCGGCGGTGCCGAGCTTGATCACAAAGCGCGCGGGGCGTCCGGGCCTGCCGCCGGTGATGCCGTTCGGCGGGAAGCGGCTCTTGTCGTAGCGGCGGATGACGGTCGCGTCCTCGAGCAGTTCGTATTCGCGCTCGAGGCTCAAGCCGCCACGCCACCGGCCGGCGCCGCCGGAATCCGGCATTAGGTCGAAGCGTGTGATACGGCAGGGAAACTCGGATTCCAGGATCTCGATCGGGGTGATGTGCAGGTTGCTCAGATGGGTGGCGGTGGCGGAGGCTCCGTCATGGCCCATTCCCCCGCCATAGGCCGAGCCCATGATCTCGTATTGCATGCTCGACTGTCCGGGCCGGCCCTTGGCCCAGGCGATGGTCAACGCGCTCGACGAGCCGGCATTGGCGATCGCCCGCGCGGGATGAAAATGCGCGAGCGCTTCGAGAATGACGTCGACCAGCTTGAGGTTGACCATCTGGTAGTTGGAGACGGGCGCCGGCGCCTCGGCGTTGGTCACGGTGCGCGGCGCGTAGGTGAGCCGCACGACGTCGCGCATGCCGTCGTTGAAGTGCAGGTTCGGCCCAAGGCAGCCGATGAGCGAATAGAACACGCAGGCTTCGACCATGGATGGCCGCAGGTTCACGGGGCCGCGGGCCTGCGGGTCGCTGTTGGAGAAATCGAAGCTCGCCACCTCATCCTTCACCGCCACGGTAACGGCAAGCTTGATCGGCCTGTCGAGCACGACCCCATCGCTGTCGAGCAGACCTTCGGCGGTTGCTTCCCCCTCCGGCAGCTTGGCGATGGCCGCGCGCAACTCGTCGGCCGCCCCCTTGAGGATGGCGGCGAAGGCATCGGTGACTGTGCGCGCGCCGAAGCGCGCGCACAGCTCCTGGACCCGTGCCGCGCCCATCTGCGTCACCGCGATCTGGGCGTGGATATCGCCGGCGACGAGCGCCGGCTGCCGGCTGTTGGCGAGGATGATGCGTTCGATATCGCTTTGCACGACGCCGCCGTTCACGATCTTGATCGGCGGCAGCAGCAGGCCCTCCTGGAATATCTCGGTGGCGTTGGCGGAGGTCGAGCCGGCGACAGCGCCCCCCACGTCCGCCTTGTGCGCAATCGAGCCCGCGAATGCGACGAGTTCGCCGGCAGCAAAAACCGGTGCGACGAACGCCATATCGGAGACGTGCGGCAGGCCGCCGGCATAGGGATGATTGGAGACGAACACGTCGCCCTCCTTGATGCCGTGGCCTTCGTCGTGGCCGCCATGGAGTTCGAGAATGCGGCCGACGAGATGGCGGTAGACCGGGGCGTGGAAGAACATGGGCGGCGCCACGATCAGCCGCCCGGTACGATCGAGGATCACGCAGCTGAAGTCGCGCGACTCGCGGATGATGGTCGAGTAGCCGGAGCGATAGAAATGATAGTGCATTTCATCGACCAGGCTCGCGATCTTGTTGCGCAGGATCTGGATCGTGATGGCATCCATGCTCACGCCCTCGCCAGGACGAGGTTGCCGTAGCCGTCGACATGCGCGTTCCACCCCGGCGGAATGACAGTCGTGGCGTCGAACTGCTCGACCAGCGCCGGCCCTGCGATGGTCGTGCCGATATCGAGGCGGTCGCGTTCATACAGCACGGCATCGATCAGCGGCCCGTTGAACGACACCGCCCGTCTGCCCTTGACCGCTCCGGCGGCGGGGCGGCAAGCCGGCACTGCGGCCTCACGCGGCTCGTATTTGGGCACCGCCACGCGCACGCGCAGGCGATAGCTCACCACTTCAACCGGCCGCTCCTTGGCCGCATGCCCGTGACTGTGGGCGTGGCGCTCGTCGAACCTCTCCCGCGCAGCCGCCAGCGATGCCGCGGTCAGCCGCTCGGCGAACAGTCCCTCGAGCGGGGTGCGCAGTTCATAACCCTGGCCGGTATAGCGCAGGTCGAACTCGCGCGC
>DASSJW010000782.1:0-2679 GCA_035690995.1 Xanthobacteraceae bacterium | reverse complement strand
GCTGCCCGGCGTCGTGCTCGGGCACAAGCATATCCCGGTGAATTCGATCGGCTGCTACGTGCCGGGCGGACGCTATCCGATGGTCGCCTCGGCCCACATGTCGATCGTGACCGCGCGCGTCGCCGGCGTGAAGCGCATCGCGGCCTGCGCGCCGCCGTTCAAGGGCGGCCCGCATCCCGCCATCGTCGCGGCCATGCATTTCGGCGGCGCCGACGACATCTACGTCCTTGGCGGCGTGCAGGCGGTCGCGGCCATGGCGCTCGGCACCGAGACCATCGGCGCCATCGATATGATCGTCGGACCCGGCAACGCCTATGTGGCGGAAGCCAAGCGCCAGCTGTTCGGCCGCGTCGGTATCGATCTGCTCGCGGGGCCGACCGAGACGCTGGTCATCGCCGATGACAGCGTGGACGGCGAGCTTTGCGCCACCGACCTGCTCGGCCAGGCCGAGCATGGCCCGACCTCGCCCGCCATCCTCATCACCAATTCGGAGAAGCTCGCGCGCGACACCATGCGCGAGATCGAGCGGCTGCTTGCGATCCTTCCCACCGCGGACGCCGCAGGCAAGGCCTGGGCGGATTTCGGCGAAGTCATCGTGTGCGAGGACCAGGACGAGATGGTGCGCGAGGCCGACCGCATCGCCTCCGAGCACGTGCAGGTGATGACGCGCGACCCCGATTATTTCCTCAACAATATGAGGAATTACGGCTCGCTGTTTCTGGGCCCCCGCACCAACGTCGCCTATGGCGACAAGGTGATCGGAACCAACCATACGCTGCCGACCAAGAAGGCCGCGCGCTACACCGGCGGCCTGTGGGTGGGGAAATTCCTCAAGACCTGCACGTATCAGAAAGTGCTGACCGACGAAGCCTCGGCGCTGATCGGCGAGTACTGCTCGCGGCTGTGCATTCTCGAGGGCTTCTCCGCCCACGCCGAGCAGGCCAATGTACGCGTGCGCCGCTACGGCGGGCGCAACGTGCCCTACGCGCAGGCGGCGGAATAGCCGAGCCGGCTGCCAGTCATGCGCGCTCCGACCGTCAACCTCGCCAAGACGCCCTCCTTCCGCCTCGACGGCAAGCGCGCGCTGGTCACCGGCGGCGGGCGCGGCATCGGGCTCGCGGCGGCGTCCGCGCTGGCGCAAGCCGGCGCCGAGGTGACCCTGCTTGCGCGCACGCGGGCGGAGATCGAGGCTGCGGCCGAGGCGATCATCGCGCGCGGCGACAAGGCGTCCGCGCTGCAACTCGACGTCACCGATCTCGACGCCGTCCGCCGCACCGTCGCGGCGGCGGCGCCGTTCGACGTGCTGGTCAACAATGCCGGCACCAATCGCCCGGCCCCTCTGATGGAGGTCAAGGTCGAGGACTTCGATGCCATCTTCGCGCTCAATGTCCGCGCTGCGTTCTTCATGGCGCAGGCGGTGGCGCGCCGACTGATCGAAGCCAAACGCCCCGGCTCGATCATCAACGTCTCGTCGCAGATGGGCCATGTCGGCGCCGCGCGCCGCACCGTCTATTGCGCCAGCAAGCACGCCATGGAGGGCTTCACCAAGGCGATGGCGATCGAGCTTGCGCCCCACAACATCCGCGTCAACAGCCTGGGGCCGACGTTCCTGGAGACGCCGATGACGCGCCCGTTCTTCGAGAACAAGGCATTCCGCGACGAGGTGCTCTCCAAGATCAAGCTCGGCCGCCTCGGCCAGCTCGAAGAGCTGACCGGCGCCATCCTCTTCCTCGCCTCCGACGCCTCGTCGCTGATGACCGGCTCGGCGCTTGTGCTCGACGGCGGCTGGACGGCGGAATAAACGCTGCGACAAACTTAACCCGCACACGGACGCGCCCCATGATGGACTTTCGATCCCTGGTGCTCGGCTTAGCCACCGTCCTCGCCGCGTTGCCGGCGACGGCTGAAAGCCAGGCGCCCGACCGCTTGCAGACGATCCTCGACCGCGGCGTGCTGCGCGTCGGGACCACGATGGACACGCCGGTTTTCAGCATGCGCGATCCGGCGACCGGCAAGCTCCATGGCCTCGACATGGATGTGCTGGAAACGCTGAACTCTTCGCTCGGCGTCAAGCTCGAATACGTGAAGATGACGTTCGGCTCGATGCTCGCCGACCTCGCCGCCGACAAGTTCGACATCGCAATGTCGGGGATGGGAAGGACGCTCGACCGCGCGCGGGTCGCCACCTTCTCAAAACCGTACATGCGCTACGGGAAGCTGCTGTTGATCCGCAGTGCCGACCAGGGGCGCTTCAAGACGCTGGCGGACCTCGATCGCCCGGGGCTGAAGATCGCCTACAACAGAGGCGGGTTGAACGACCGAAGGCGGCCGTCCTCGATCGTGTTACTCCGTCCAATTTAATCAATGTTTTCGGGCGTCAATGTCGTGGCCGATCGCGCCTCTGTACCGCGTCGTTCTGCCCCGTCCCGCGTAGTTGGGTAGCAAAATGGGTAGCAGGCGCGGGGGCAAAGGGATCGCCCTTGCACCCTTCTCAGGAGTCCCCACACGGCGGAAGGGCATTGGTGTTCGCGAGGTTGCTCAGGCAAATGCGGCTGACCGAAGACGGAACGCCATGCGCGGCCCCGCGCTATCAGGCCGGTTGGAGGGGTGTCCTCTCTGGTTCTCTGACAAGACGCCATCCGGCGAAATAGTGCTTCCCCGGTCGTCAGGGTCTTTTCT
>DASSJW010000781.1:0-2752 GCA_035690995.1 Xanthobacteraceae bacterium | reverse complement strand
GGCCACGATCCGAGTTTCAAGGCGGCGGGATGCTCCGCCAAGGCGTGGCGGTGGGTGCAGGGGGCATTTCTCACATGGCGGCAGCCCGAGCCCTTGCGGTGAGCGGCGGAAAATCCGCTGCGTTGCAGCGGCCCGCGTCGTCCCCGCAGCGGCCGTCGATGCGCATGTATCGGCGCGCGCCGCCCGGCTACCAGTTCGCGCTGCCTCTGTACCGGCCGACGCGCCGCTCGGCGGCGTCGTGGTTGTTTGGCGCCTGCTTATTCGGCCTGAAGCTCGTCGCCAGCGGCTTGGCGGGCGTCATGCTGGCGATGGCGCTTTGGCAGGACGGCGGGAAGCCAGTTCCTGCACCGGAACCTGCCGGCCAGCAGGCCGGGGCGTATTCCAGTTCCGGTGAGACCACCATCTATCGCCGCGGGCCCACGCAGGGTGGCGCGGATCGCGGCTGGGAAGGGGAGACGACTGACCCCTGGTGGCACCGGGCCATGCCGTCCAACTATCCCCGGCGGGTGAAGACCACGACCTTTACGCCTCCGGCGCCGGAAGCGACCGGCGCGATCCCATCGCAGGGCGCGACATCGCGCAGCGTCGCGCTCCCATCGGCGCGCCCGCCGCAGGTCAGGAACTGGCGCTATCAGCTGCAGAACATCAACCCAGCCGAAATCGCCAGCTCATCTCACGACCTCGTGGTGATCGATTACAGCGGCGAGGATGGGCCGTTCTCACCGGCGCAGGTCGAGCGCATGAAGCAGAAGCCGGACGGCTCGCGTCGCCTCGTCCTTTCCTACATGAGCATCGGCGAAGCCGAGACCTACCGCTGGTACTGGTCGCAGCGTTCGTCGTCCTGGCTCGGGCCCGAAAACAAGAAGTGGCGGGGAAATTACGGGGTGAAATTCTGGGATCCGGCGTGGCAGGAGATCATCTTCGCCTATACCGACCGCATCCTCGCCGCGGGCTTCGACGGCGTCTATCTCGACAAGGTCGACGAGTTCGAGGAGATGGGCCATCGCGACGACATGGTCGAGTTCGTCTCGCGCATCGCCGCGCGCGCCAAGTCGCAGCGGCCCGGCTTTCTGGTCGTCTCGCAAAACGGTGATGACCTGCTTCCCAACGCCAAGTTCCGCGCCGCCATCGACGGCTTCGCCCGTGAAGACCTGTTCTACGGCGAAGACAGCGACGGCAAGCGCAACAGCGCCTCCAGCATCCGCGAAAGCGTCAAGCGCCTGAAGATGTTCTCCGCCGAGGGAAAACCGGTGTTCGTGGTGGAGTATCCCCGCAACGACAGCCAGGCGCACACGGCGCGGCGGGAAATTGCCGGGCAGGGTTTCATCGGCTTGATGGCACGGCGCGCGCTCAACACGCTATGAGGACGCCGGCGGATTGGGGAATCTCGCCTCAGTTCGCGTAACGCGCTGTCATCTCGCGCGCGATCTTGGAGCCTTCCTCCAGATAGCGGCGGATGACCAGGTCGGCGGCGGGCGTGCAGCTCCTATAGGTCTGCTGATAGCCGCGATAGCCGCGATTGAAGCTGGCGATCATCTTGGCGCGGCGGTCGCCGCCGGGGGCCTCGGCGTCGATCAGGGACTGCATTTCGTTGCGCCACTTCGGGCCTTCGTTGGCGCCGCAGATGTTGCGCAGGTAGTGCAGGGCACCGAGGATTTCGGCGAGCCGTTGCAGGCTGCCGTCGAACGGCGCGGCGGCGACCTCGGCGCGCGCGGGCACGGCCGTCGCCGCAACCGCTAGCGACGCCAGTAGGGCGGCCGCTCTCAGGAGGCGTCGTGACATGCGTGAACGGTCTGTGGCGACATGCAAATCCTGTGATCGCGGTGTCGGGGCATTGTCGTGGCCCAACGCGACGGAAAAAAGGCGGCCCCGGCACCGGCCAAGTGAGGTGCGCGGCACACTAAACCAGCCGCCGAGAAGCCATTTGGGTGTCGCCGGCCTCGGCGAGGCGATCGAAGGCCGCGGCTACGATCTCGGCAAGGCCGGGCGTGGTCGACAGGTCGGCGAGCTCGGCGGGGTCGATCCATCGTGCTTCGCTGAGCTCCTCGTTCAGCACCGCCTCCCCCGCCCGCCAGCGGGCGGCGAAGCAGAGGATGACGAAATGCCGTTCCACCCGGGTCTGCGCATCGCGCACGATGGTCTCGCGAAAGCCGGCGAGCGCGACCGGCTCGATCGTCAGGCCGGTCTCCTCGCTCACCTCGCGCGTGACGGCTTGCGTGAGGGTCTCACCGGTCTCCACGACGCCTCCGGGCAAGGTGAAGAGACCATGGGCCGGCGGGCGGGCGCGCCGCACCACCAGGATCTTGCCGTCGCGCACAATAGCAGCACTGGCGGCGAGATAGGGACGCGCGGGATAGGATCTTGCATCGGACATGGCGGTGACGCTCCAGCCGTATTATCTGGGGGCACTATTCGAGCGCTGCCGCCGGCTCTGCAACCGTGCGGTATGGTTAGTGCAGCCCCAGCAGCGAGACAAGTCCCGCATGTGTGGACGCTACATGGTCATCTCCTCGCCGGAAGCGTTCCGGCGGCTGTTCGGCTATCTCGAACAGCCGAACTTTCCGCCGCGCTACAACGTGGCGCCGACGCAGCCGATTCCGGTCGTTCGCGTGGTGGAAGGCGGTCGCCAATTCGCGCTGGTGCGTTGGGGGCTGATTCCGCCCTGGGTCAAGGATCCGCGGAAATTCATCCTGCTGATCAACGCGCGCGCCGAATCCGTGAACGACAAGCCGGCCTTTCGCTATCCCATGCG
>DASSJW010000780.1:0-2042 GCA_035690995.1 Xanthobacteraceae bacterium | reverse complement strand
GCTGCAGAACCTGAACAAGCTGACTGCGGTGGCGAGGAACGAGTAGCGCTCACTCCGCCGCCGGCGCCACGCCCGGCGGTACGGCAGGCTGGCCCTTGGCGGGCGGCGCCTGATGGTGATGGCCGGAGGGGGGCTCCTCGTCTTCGCCGTGTGAGACGATCAGCCGTTTGCCGAAGCGCCAGAACAGGTTGCCGACGTCATCCATGAACATGAACATCGCCGGGACGAACACCAGCGACAGCACCGTGGAGAACAGCAGGCCGCCGATCACCGCCAGCGCCATCGGCGAGCGGAACTCGCCGCCGGCGCCGACCGCCAGCGCCGATGGCATCATGCCGGCGACCATCGCGATCGTGGTCATCACGATCGGCCGCGCCCGCTTCATGCCGGCATCGATCATCGCTTCCTCACGCGACTTGCCTTCCTTGATGGCTTCGATGGCGAACTCCACCAGCATGATGGCGTTCTTGGTGACGATGCCCATCAGCATCAGGATGCCGATCCACACCGGCGTGGTGAGCTGCTTGCCGGTGAGCAGCAGCGCGCCGACCGCGCCGCCGATCGAGAGCGGCAGCGAGAACAGGATGGTGAGCGGCTGCAGGAAGGTGCCGAACAGCAATACCAGCACGGCGTAGACCATCATCAGGCCCGCGGTGATCGCGGTGGCAAAGCCTTCCGAGAGCTCGTTGAGGCTTTCGGCGTCGCCCGACGGGCTCACTCTCACACCCTTGGGCAGGCTCTTCATGACAGGCAGGTCGTAGATCGCCTTGGTGGCATCGCCGAGCGCGGCGTTGCCGACGAGGTCGGCCGCGACGGTGGCCTGCCGTTCGCGGTCGTAGCGGTTGATGCTGGTCGGCCCCTGGTCGAGCTGGATGTCGGCGACGACGGCAAGCGGGACGCCGCCACGTTCGCCGCGCTGGCCGAGCGGCACGCGCAATTGCTGCAGCATCGACAGGTCGCCGCGCGCGGAATCCTCGAGCTGGACGCGGATCGGGATCTGGCGGTCGCCGGCATCGAACTTCGCCAGCGCCGGGCCGACGTCGCCGATGGTGGCGACGCGGATGGTCTGCGACAGGCTCTCGGTGGAAACGCCGAGGCGAGCGGCCAGCTCTGCGCGCGGGCGGATGCGCAGTTCTGGCCGGTCCAGCGAGGTCTCCGAGATCACGTTGGCGATGGTCGGAATGCGCTTCATCTGCGTCGCAAGCTCGCTGGCGACGTTGTTGACGATGTTGCTGTCGACGCCGGTCACCACCAGCGAGATCGCGCGCAGGCCGTTCTCGTCGAGGAACCAGAAGCGGATGTCGGGAATGTTCGAAAGCTCCCGGCTGATGTCGAGTTCGAGCAGGCGCTGCGTATGGGAGCTGTCGCGCTCGTGCTTGGGCGTGTAGTTGATGATCAATGCGGCGCGGCGGACTTCCAGCGTGCCGGGCGGGACGCGGCCCCCGTCGACGAAGACGTTCTTCACCTCGGGCCGTTTGCGCAGCCGTGCCACGATCTCCTCGGTGACCTTTTCGGTGTAGGCAAGCTGGGTGCCGGGCGGCAGCTCGATCGCGAGCAGCGAGCGGGCGGTGTCCTGCGCCGGCAGGAAGCCCTGCGGCAGCAGCGTGATGCTCCAGATCGAGGCGGCGAAGATGCCGAAGCCGACCATGATGGTGATGAAGTAGTGCTTCACCGACCACGTCACGAGGCTGTGGTAGTTGCGCAGGATGAGGCCTGGGGGCGGATCTTCGTGATGAGTGTCCTTCATGAAATAGGCCGCCAGCATCGGCGTGACGAAGCGCGCCGCCAGCAGCGAGAAGAACACCTGCACCGACACCGTGATGCCGAACTGCTTGAAAAACTGGCCGGCGATACCGGACATGAAGCTGGCCGGCGCGAAGATCGCGATGATGGTCAGCGAGATCGCGATCACCGCAAGGCCGATTTCGTCGGCTGCTTCCAGCGCCGCGCGATAGGGCGACTTGCCCATGCGCATGTGACGCACGATGTTCTCGATCTCGACGATGGCGTCGTCGACCAGAATGCCTGTCGACAGCGTGATG
>DASSJW010000779.1:0-4691 GCA_035690995.1 Xanthobacteraceae bacterium | reverse complement strand
CAGTTGCATCCGGCGCTCGCCGAGGCGGGGGAACAGGCGATAGATGTCCTCGATGCGTGTGCGCGTCACCGCTTCCGACGGCTCCTGATAGGCGCCGACCCGCAGGTTCTCTTCCACCGTCAGCTTCGGAAAGACCTTGCGGCCTTCCGGGATGCAGGCGATCCCCGCGGCAATCACCTTGTGGGTCGGGAGCCGCGTGGTCTCTCGGCCGTCGAACACCACACGGCCGGCGCGCGGCGGCGTCAGGCCGAGGATCGAACGGATGAGCGTGGTCTTGCCGGAGCCGTTCGAGCCGAGCAGGCAGGTGATGCTGCCGGCCTCGACGGTGAGCGAGACGCCTTGCAGCACGTCCGCCTTGTCGTAGGCAGTGGTGACGTCGACGATCTCGAGCAGGGCTGCCATCATGCGACTCCGAGATAGGCTTCCTGCACCTGCCGGTCGCCGGCGACCTCCGCGAACGTGCCTTCCTTGATCTTGCGGCCGTAGTTGAGCACCACGCAGCGATCGGTGACGCGCTCGATCACCCCCATCTCGTGCTCGATGATGACGATGGTCAGGCCCGGGATGCGGCCGCGCACGGAGAGAATGTCGTCCATCAGGTGGCGCGTTTCCTCGTGCGTCATGCCGGCGGAGGGCTCGTCGAGCAGCACAAGGCGCGGCCGGCTGATCAGCGCGCGACAGATCTCGATCCGCCGTCGATCGATCATCGGCAGGCCGGCCGCCGGCTCCTCCATGCGCTCGGCCAGCGCGCGGCTGAACACCTGCACCAGCTCGCGCGCCTCCTGGCGGTTGCGCGCCAGCTCGGCGGCGAACGCATCGCGCCGCAGCAGGTTGAAGACGAGGCCATGGTTCAGCCGCTTGTGGTTGCCGACCATGATATTGTCGAACACCGAAAGCGGCAGGCACATGCGCGAACGCTGGAAGGTGCGGGTGATGCCCGCGCGATAGATCGCCTGCGGGGTCGCGGCGGTCATGTTGTTGCCGGCGAAGGTGACGGCGCCCTCGTCGGCGCCATAGATGCCGGTGACGACGTTGAACAGCGTGGTCTTGCCCGAGCCGTTCGGTCCGATCAGGCCGACGATCTCACCGTCGTTCACCTTAAAGTCCACGCCGGCGAGCGCAACCAGGCCGCCGAAGCGGCAGGTCAGACCCTCGCAGGCAAGCAGCGCGGCGGTCATCGCGCGCTCTCCTCATCCTGAGGAGGGCGCGAAGTGCCCGTCTCGAAGGATGGCGGCGGCCTCATGGTTCGAGACGCGCTGTTCGAGCGCTCCTCAGCATGAGGGCGTTCGCTCTGCGGCTTGGCGCCGGGGACATAGTCGCGCAATTGCCGCGGCAGCAATCCTTGCGGGCGCAACAGCAAAAGGAGACTCACCAGCAGCGCGTAGAGCACCAGCCGGTATTCCTGGATGACCTGGAACTTCTCCGGCAGGATCACGACGAAGGCGGCGGCGACCGCGACGCCCCACAGGTTGCCCAGCCCGCCCAGCAGGATGATCGAGACCAGGATCAGCGAGTCGCCGAAGGTGAAATTATTGGGCGCGATGAAGCCCAGCACATGCCCATAGGCCGCGCCCGCGGTGCCGGCGAGGAAATTGCCGAGGGTGAAGGCCAGCACCTTCCAGCGCGCGAGATTGAGCCCGTAGCAGGCGGAGGCGATCTCATCGAGGCGGATGGCATCCAGGCTGAGCCCGATCCAGGAGCGCTCGAGCCGCCGCACCAGCGCGAAGCTCAGGACCAGCAGGATCAGCGCCAGCAGCAGATAGGAGAAGTAGAACGAGGCGGTGAAGTCGCCGATCCGGATCGGACTGTTGAAGTTCCAGCCGAACAGCACGATCGGCTTCACCTGGATGCCCTGCGGTCCGCCGAGCGTGTCGTTGACCTCGAGAAACACCTTGAACAGGATGCCGAAGGCGATGGTGACGAGGGCGGCGTAATGGCCGCGCGTGCGCAGCACCGGCAGGATCAGGATCGAGCCGATGATCGCCGCCATCAGGCCGCCCAGCGGGAGGCTGAGGAACGACGGCAGCGACGTGTACTTGGTGACGACACCGGCGGTGTAGCAGCCGATGCCGAGGAACGCCGCGCCCGCGAAATTGACCACGCCGGCATAGCCGAACTGGATGGTGAGGCCGAGCGCCACCACCATCAGCAGCAGCGCCGTCGTCATCATCAGGATGATGAAATGCTCCTCGTGAAACCAGAATGCGACGGCGAGCACGCCTGCGACCGCGGCGATGTCGAAGGTGCGCTCGTTGCCGCCGATGCTCGCCCTGATCCGGTCCACCAGCCCGAAGCGCGCGCCCAACACGACGGCGGCGGCGGCGATTGCCAGCAGCGTACCGAGCGCCCGCTGACTCTCCGCGCCGAGAAACAATACGCCGTACAGCGCTGCGGCCGCCGCCCAGACGAGCGCGGGAAGTGGAGAGCGGACGTTCGGCGATGTCGCCATCCCGCTACACCCGCTCGCTCGATTTCTCCGCGATCAGGCCGGTCGGCCGCCAGGCCATGATGGCGATGATGACGGCGAGCGCGAACACGTCCTTGTAGGCACTGGCGAACGGCAATGCGACCGCGCCGATGGTCTGCAGGCCGGCGAACAGGAAGCCGCCCAGGATGGCGCCATAGATGTTGCCGAGTCCGCCCACCACGGCGGCGCTGAAGCCGAATACGCCCAGCAGCAGGCCCATGCTGAAATTGATCTCGTTGTAATAGAGGCCGTTCATCACGCCGGCAAAGGCGGCGACGCCCGAGCCGATCGCAAAGGTGATCAGCACCACGGCGGTAAAGTTGATCCCCATGGTGCGCGCGGTCTCGCCGTCCTGCGCCACCGCGCGGATCGCGAGCCCGAGCTTGGTCTTGTTGATCAGGAGATGGACGGCGACGATCATGGCGAGGCCCGCAGCCAGCAGCATCAGGCTGTCCAGCCGCAGCGTGAAATGGCCGAATGTATAGGCCGTCGTCGGCAGCAGCGCTGGGAACGGCTTGGGGTTCGAGCCGTCGGGAAACCCCAGCCGCACGCCTTCGCGCAGCACCGTTCCCAGCATGAGCGTGATCAGCAGGGTGTTGAGCGCCGGCGCCCCGCTCAGCGGCAGCACGAGATAGCGGGCGATCAGCGCGCCGAGCGCCGCCATCACCGCCATCGCCACGATCGAGAGCACGACGAGTTGCACCAGCGGCGAGCTTACCTGCGCCGCCTTCAACGCCAGATAGGTCGCGAAGCCGGTGAACACCCCGACCGTGAGCACGTCCCCGTGGGAGAACTTGATGACGTCGAGCACGCCGAAGAACAGCGTGAAGCCCACGGCCACCAGGCCGTATAAGACGCCGAGCATGAGCCCGTTGATTAGGTATTGAAGCGCGATCTCCACGCCGTCAGCTCGGACATATCGGGCGGGCAACGGTGGCTCGAGCCGTTCGTGCCGCGTCGTTGCCCACGCTACGCTCGCCGCGCCCGTTTACTTATTGAGCTTGCGCTTGCCGGACGCGTACTCGCTGTCCTCCCAGATCACCCATTTGCCGTCCTGGACGACGTATTTGGAGATCAGCGGCACCGTATTCTGCCCGTGGTCGTCGAACGTGACCGCCCCGATGATGGAATCGTAGTTCGCGACCTTGCCGAGTGCGTCGGTGACTTTCTTGCGATCGGGTCCCACCTGCTCGATCGTATCGAGGATCAGCTGCATCGCGACGAACGCGAAGGCGCCGTAGGCTTCCGGCGGCTCCTTGTAGCCGGCCTTGTCGTACTGCTCCTGGAAGAACTTTCCGCCCGGGAGCTTCTCGATCGGGGCGCCCTCGATGAAACTGAGCGAGCCTTCCGCCAGCGGGCCCAGCGCCTGGATATAGGCGTCGGACTTGATGCCGGAGGTGCCTTGGAGCACCGCGTTGAGGCCGATCTTGTCCATCTGCGAGCGAACGCGGATGCCGATCGGGGTCAACCCGCCGAAGTAGATGACTTCGGGATTGAGCGCCTTTGCCTGCGTGAGTTCGGCGGTGAAATCCTGCTGGTCGGCGGTGACGCCGAAGGTGCCGAGGATCTGGCCGCCGTTTGCCTTGACGAATTTCGAGAAATATTCGTTGTGGCCCTTGCCGTAGTCGGTGGTGTCGTGGATCACCACCCACTTCTTGAATCCGAGGCCGGTCATCAATTTTGCGGCGACCTCGTTCTGGTTGATCATCGTGCCGTTGACCCGGTGCACTTCCGGATATTTGGCGCGGTAGGTGATGTCGGGGAGAACCGCGCCCCAGACCACCATCGGCAGCCCGAGGCGGTTGTAGGTCTCGACCGCCGCGATTGCGGCCGCCGAGCAGTAATGGGCGGCAGCCGCGATCACCGAGCGGTCGGCGCCCGCCTTGGTCGCCACCTGCACCGCGACATTGGGCTTGCACTCGTCGTCGAGAACCAGAAGCTCGTAGTCGTACTTGGCCTTGGGATCGGCGTTGCGCAGTTTCACCGCAAGCTCGGCCGAGTTGCGGGCGCCGATGCCGTTGGCCGCGACGCCGCCGGTGAGCGGACCGATGAAGGCCACCTTGGCCTTGTCCTTGGCCGCCGCCGGAAGCGAGACCAAGGCCACGGCAAGCGACAGGGCAATGGCGGACAGCCGTTTGTTCCTGATCATCTCATTTCCCTCTGGTGGGAGTCGGCACCGGCGAGCTGCCGGCGACCCGCATGACGCTGGACCATGCGCGCCTTG
>DASSJW010000778.1:0-4168 GCA_035690995.1 Xanthobacteraceae bacterium | reverse complement strand
GCGGCAACTGGAATACGGGCAGCGGCTGGAGCGGCGTGCGCGCAACGTCATGACGCAGGCGCCGGGGGAGTCGACCGGACGACGGCTGTATTCAAGCGCGCTGGCCGCGGGAGCGCAGGCGCTGCAGCGGCCGGTCGGGGCACTCGCCGTCGGCGCGCGCGCCGACATCGTGCTGCTGGACGACGATCATCCCGACCTCGCCGCGCGTCACGGCGATCACTGGCTCGACGCCTGGATTTTCGTGGCCGGACGCAACGCGGTCAAAACGGTGTTGGTGGGGGGAGAGAGCGTGGTCGAGGCCGGCCGCCATATCGCACATGCAGCCATTGCGGCACGCTTCAAGTCCGTGGTCGCGAAGCTTGCAGCGATTTAGGGTGCGAATTTCGGCTTGCCGCGCGCCTGCCGCTCAATGACGGTCCACTGTTGTCTGCCCATCCGTTGCGTCCCCGAACAGGGGCCAAAACAACGCGGCATTGAGCGCGCCGCCATAGACGAAGATCGAAGCCGTCCAATAGAGGAATACCAGCGCGATCATGGCCGAGGCGAGCCCGGCATAGTAGCTCACATAGGCGAACGAGAACTCGGCGAGATAGCGGCCGAATGCAACGCCCGCGATGAGCCACAAGATCAGCGTGGCGATGATGCCGGGAAGGATCTCGATCACCCGACGGCGTCCGGCCGGCAACCACTTGTGGGCGACGAACAGCGCGATGGTGAGAACGACGACCGCAATGCCGAAGCGAAAGATGGTGAAGGTGCCTTCGAGCGGCTCCAGCCATGGCACGTAGCGCAGAGCGGTGTGGAACAGAAGCGGCCCCAGCACGATCAGAAAGCCGAGCGCCAGCAATCCCAGCGCGGCCACCAGCACATAGGCGATGGATTCCAGCCGCAGCAGGATCCAATACCGCGTCTCCACCACCCCGTAGGCCCGGTTGAGACCGATCCGCAGGCTCTCGACTCCGCTCGACGCGAAATAGATCGCGAACGCGGCGCCGAGCGTGAGCGCACCGGGATGCGTGGTGGTGAGCACGTTCTGGATCTCGCGGGCGATCGGAGCGGAAACCTCATCGGGCCAGGTCGCAAGCATCAGCTTCGCCACCTCGTCGGCAAGATCGCCGGAGCCGAAGAAGCCGGCGAGCGACGTGAGCACGATGAAGAACGGGAACATCGCCATCAACGCGGAGAGCGCGATGTGGCTGGCGATTGCCCAGCCGTCGTCCGCAAGGAAGCGCCAATAGGCGTCGAGGGCGATCTGGAAGGCGCGTCGCATCGGTGAGTCCGGACCTGGCCTCTTCAATTACACCTTGACGCGCACATTTCAACGAACAGCACGGCCGGAAGCGCACTGGCTTCTCGAGGTCGAATCGGAACATCGTGCCGCCGCCCATGCTATCCCAGCGCCAGACCGCCTTCCTGATCCGTGCCGCACCGCTGACCTTCGCGCTGTTTTGGTCGAGCGGCTTCATCGTAGCAAAATATGCCGCGCCAGATGCCGATCCCTTCACCTTTCTCACCGTGCGCGCGGGGAGCACGATTGTCGTTCTGGCGTTGATCATCGTGGCCAGCCGTGCGCCGTGGCCGGGGAGCGCACGCGAGGCCTTCCATAGCATCGTCGCCGGCATGTTGCTGCATGGCGGGTATCTCGGAGGCGTGTGGTGGGCGGTCGCCCAGGGGCTGCCCGCCGGGATTGCCGGATTGATCACAGCAGCCCAGCCTCTGCTTACGGCGGTGCTTGCCGCGCCTTTCCTGGGCGAGCGGCTCACACGCCGGCAATGGGTCGGGATCGCGGGGGGCTTCGCGGGCATCGTACTCGTGCTCACGCCGCGCCTGACCGCGGTCGATATGACGCCGCTCGGCGCCGTTGTGTTGCCGATGATCGTCAATTTCGGCGCCACGGTGTCAGTGACGCTGGGTACCTTCTATCAAAAGCGCTTCGTGCCCCGCACCGATCTGCGCACCGGCACCTGCCTGCAGTTTGTCGGCGCGCTGGTGGTCTTTGGCCCGCTCGCGCTGTGGACCGAAACATTGCGGTTCAACGCGACGGCGACGCTGCTTGCCGCCCTGGCCTGGTCGGTGCTGGTCATCTCGCTGGCGGCGATAGCGCTGCTGCTCTGGATGCTTCGCCGTGGCGAAGTTTCACGGGTAGCGGCGCTGATCTATCTGGTGCCACCGCTCACGGCGATCGAGGCGTTCATGCTGTTCGGCGAAAATCTGACCATCGTTCAGATCGTCGGCATGGCAGTGGCGGCGCTGGGTGTGTGGCTCGTGACGCACCGGTAACCACAGCGGTCGTATGCGACCTGACGGATGCCGCGCTCGCATTTCAGGGCAAGATGTCTTATGCCGGGGCGCAGTTCGTGACCGCGGGCCACAGCTTCCGGACCTATGGATGGGGCGAGGCGGGTAACCTGGTGGATCGGTTGCTGGCGAGCTTCAGCCTCGAGGCAACGGTCAGCGGCGCGAAGCAATAATTGCCGCGCGGCCGCGCGCGCATCCCGGCGGAGAAACCATGCGTGTCGCTATCGTCAACATCGGCACCATCGTTTCCGGCGATCTCAATGAACCGTTCGCCACGGGCGACACCATCGTCACCGAGGGCGACCGCATCGTTGCGGTCGGCACCGCGTCGGCGCGCGACGTCGAAGCCTGTGACGTCGTGATCGACGCCGGCGGCACGACCGCCATTCCCGGGCTGATCGATTCCCACGTGCACATCACCTTCGGCGATTTCACGCCGCGGCAGCAGACCGTCGGCTATCTGGAAAGCTACGTGCACGGCGGGGTGACGACCGCGATCAGCGCGTCCGAAGTTCATGTCCCGGGCCGGCCGCGGGATGCCGAAGGGGTGAAGGCGCTCGCCGTCGCCGCGCAAAAGTGCTTCGAGCACTACCGGCCGGGCGGGATGAAGGTTTATGCCGGGTCGATCATTCTCGAGCCGACGCTGAACGGCAACGATCTGGGCGAGATCGCGAAAAAGGGCGTGTGGCTTGCAAAGGCGGGATTTGGCGCCTTCAAGACCGCCTTCGAGTACGCGCCGCTCGTCGCCGCCGCGCGCGCCCACGGCATGATCACGACCTGCCATACCGGCGGGTCGTCGATCCCGGGCTCCGGCGCGATCACCGGCGACCACCTGCTCGCGATGAAGCCGCACGTGTCATTCCATGTGAACGGCGGCCCGACCGCCATGCCCGACCGGGACTTCGAACGGATCATCGTCGAAGGCGACATGGCCCTGCAGGTCTGCACCGCCGGCAACCTGCGCACCGCGCTTCTGTGCGCGACGCTCGCCCGGCGCCATGGCGCATTCGATCGTCTCATCGTGGCGACCGACACGCCGACCGGCAGCGGCATCATGCCGCTTGGCATGCTCTACACCATGTCGCATCTCGCAAGTCTGGCCGGCATCGCGCCCGAACTCTGCATCGCCGCGGCGACGGGCAGCAACGCGCGGGTGTACGGGCTCGACTCCGGCCGCATCGCCGCAGGCAAGTCGGCCGACATCGTGCTGCTCGATGCACCGGATGGCGGCACCCAGGACAACGCGCTGGCCGCCATCAAGAACGGCGATATCGCGGCGGTCGGTGCCGTGATCACCGGCGGCAGACCGCGGTTCGTCGGCCGCAGCCGCAACACCCCGGCCACGACGCGCACGATCCGCGTCGCCAGCTGCAAGCTCCCGCAGGACTTCTCGGGCGTGCCGCATTAGCCGCGCATCCGGCTTGGTCAATAATGCAGCATGACCTGCGCAAACTGCCGGCAATACGGCTGAAATTCCCGTTGCGGCGTTGCATTTGTGCAATGCACGCGTAGTCTCGCAGCGAAGGCTCTGAAAGCCGGGTGCGCCCCGACGCGCGCGGATCGGGAATGGGGCGCGCCGCCGCGCGGAGATCGCCGATGCTGGACCAGGCTCAACGCTCCGATGCCGCGCCGAGGCTCGTTGCGCTCGCGCGGGAGGCGACGCAGGCGGCGGACGCATTGCTGGCGGAGGCGACGGCGGCGGTACGGCAGCGGGTCACGGTCGACAGCCGCGTGGTCGATGGATTGCTCGACCGCGAGCAGCGCGCGACCCATGGCCTCGCCTGGCTCGCGACTTATGTCGAGTCGGTACGGCAGCTCGCGGCGTATGCCGAGCGGATGTATGCCGGCGGCGGTCTTGGAGAGACCGAGG
>DASSJW010000777.1:0-10240 GCA_035690995.1 Xanthobacteraceae bacterium | reverse complement strand
TAGGGCTGCTGGTCGTTGACCAGGAGCAGGACCGGATCCGCGACTAGGCGCGCGAGCGGGATAAAGTCGGCGCGGGTGGTCTTGGCCGGCCGGCCGAACAGCTTGTCCACCTCGGCGTAGCCGGAGATGCCGGTGTTGTGCGACAGCAATGTGTATCCGTCCGGCTTGGCGGAGGCGACGAACTGCGCGCCGACCTGTCCGGCGGCGCCGGCCTTGGCCTCGACCACCACCGGCTGCTTGAGGATCGGCTCCATGGCCGCCGCCAGCGGCCGCGTCACGAGATCGTTGATGCCGCCCGGTGGAAACGCGTTGATGATCGTGATGGCGTGCGCGGGAAAAACCTCTTGCGCGAATGCCGGTCCGGCCGCTAGCGCGGTCGCAGCGGTCCCGATGACAAAGCGGCGGCGATCCATGTGTTGCCCTCTTGAAGCGGTTTCCTCGGATGACTCCCAAAATCGGCGACAGTATTCGCGCATGTCGCGCGTCCCGCAAGACGGATGGATGCCGCAGGTGCAACGCCAAGCCGGAAAAGCCTCGCCCGAGCGGGGGCGCACAGGCTCGTCGAGTGAGCGTCGGCCGACCGGTTGACCGGCTCGACCATCTCATGTTCAGGGAGTGAATCCGAGCGCATTGACGGAGCCGCCACATGACCGAAGCGCGTAGAGGCGCCTGGACCCGTACATCGCGGATCATCAAGGCCCGGCCGGAGGAGCTCTACGCAGCCTTCATGGACCCCGGCGCACTCGTGGCTTGGCTTCCGCCAGGGGAGATGACGGGCGAGATTCACGAGTTCGACGCGCGGGCCGGGGGTGGATATCGGATGTCGCTGTTTTACCCCCCGACCGAGCGCTCCTCACGCGGCAAGACGTCCGACAAGGAGGACATGGTCACGGTGAGGTTCGTCGAACTGGCGCCAGCGCGCAGGATCGTCGAAGGCGTCAAGTTTGTCACCACCAACCCGGCCCTGTTCGGCGAAATGACGATCGAGATTACGTTCGAACCAGTGTCCGGCGGAACCGAGGTCACCTTCCTGTGCACGAATCTGCCGCCCGGCTTGCGGGCCGAGGACAACGAGGCCGGCTCGCGATTGTCACTGGAACAGCTGGCGCGCCGCTTCGAATGACGAAGGGGCGCTGCGCTGCGCCGAGCCGGCGTTGATCTGGGCGATGAGCTCCCGGTCGGGCGTCATCGGTCACCCTCGCGGGGGTCGCTGCGCTGATCGAGGAGGCGGCGCAGCAGACCGGACGCTGTGAACGAGGTCGTCTCCGGCGATTGCACCATTGCGATAGGCTCACGGAATCTCGTAGACGGTCACCTCGTCGGCAATGCCGCGCAACGCCGCGCGCTGCGCTTCCGGCGTCACTCCCGCGGTCCCCAGCAGCCTTGAAGAGACCGGGTGCTCGACCACCGATCCAGTCGCGAATATCGAGCTCGAAACGGCAAGCCCCTGGACGCGGGCGGCGATATTCACGGTTTGACCGAAGTAATCCAGACGATCGTTGAGGGTGACGGCGAGGCAGGGACCCTCATGAATGCCGATCTTGAGCAGGAGTTGCTCCGCTCCTGATGCATCCTTGATGCCGGTCATGGCTTTGCGCATGCGCAACGCAGCGGCGAGCGCCCTGTCCGGCGTCGGGAAGGTGGCCATCACGGCATCCCCGATCGTCTTCACTACGGCCCCCGCCTCTGAAGCCACGATTTCGTGCAAAACACGAAAGTGTGCGCGCACCAGATCGTATGCCACAAGGTCGCCGACGCGCTCGTAAAGCGCGGTGGAACCCTTGAGGTCGGTGAACAGGAAGGTGAGGCTTGTGATCTTGAGCCCCTGGTCCACGTCGAGCGTGTCGGTACGATAGATGTCGCGGAAGGTCTGGTTCGAGAGCAAACGGTTGGCGGTCAGGAACGGCTTTCGCTTGCCGAGCAAGTCATGCAGCGTGTCGCCCGCGATCCACAGCGACGGCAGCACACGCACGTCGGTACGGTTATCGAGCGAAAGCCGCAGTGGTCCCGGCCTCAGCACCATGGTGCCGGTAGGGGCGCGGACCTTGTTGTAAGTGAGCATCAAAGTCTGACGCTCACGGGTCGGTTCCCCCTTCACATCGAGGAACTGTGCCGCATGCGTGACCGGCTCGAAGACGATTACGAACTCCGCCGGCAGCTGCACGGAGACAAAGGCGCGCTCCCCGGGCGGAAGCTCGACCGAATCGATCGCGATTTCGTCGATCAGCTCTTCAAAATTCTCGGGAAGATCGATGCCCGAGCTCCAGAATATCTGGCGAAAGTATTCCCAGATCGGGAGCGTATTCGGATCATGCGCGGCGATTCTGCGCACCTGCGGGCTTACGGTGAAGGTGACCTCCACCATCTCGTCCAGAGTGGGCTCGTAGCCGGCGGCACAGAGCGCGCACTCGTAGCTCTCCTTGTGCACGCTTTTCAGGGTAGCAGTTGCGTCGAGGACCCCACCGCAGCCCGGACATAGGACGTTCCACGACAGCTCGAAGAGTCCAACCCGAGCTGCATGCAGGAACGCCGCGATCACCCGCTCTTCGTCCAAGCCCCGCTTGACCGCAAAATCCAGCACGTTGACGCGGCAAAGCTCACGATCGGTGCCGTTTCGAACCAGCGCCTCCATGGCAGCGACCGCCTCGGCATCAGCCGACTGCCGCACGATGCCAAACAGGCTTTCGGCTCGGGCCTCGCTCATGGAGGAAAGTCTACGTCAAAATGAGCCGGCGAATAACCCTTCCTGGCTGTTGTCGGCGGTGTTTCCGCCGACAACGGGCCTGCGGGATGGGATGTGCGCGATTTCGCTCATCTCACGCACGCGTGCCTTCGATGCTGCTCCCTGCCGTCACCACCAGATACCGAATGGGCCGATCCCGATGAACGGACGCGGAGCGTAATAGCCGTAGCCGTACGGATAGCCATAGCCGTATGGGTAGCCGTAGCCGTAAGTCGAATAGCCGTAATATGGATAGGCCCGGTAGGCGTAAGCCCGCGGTGCGACGTACCGGCGAGCATAGTAGCGCCGATAGCGGCGTTGCGAGCTGAACTCCTCGCCCGCGACCTGCTTGTGAATGCCGGAATCCTGTCGCTGCGGCGCTGCCGATGCCGCCGTGGCCGAAACCGCAAGCAGCATTCCCGCAGCCGCAATTGCCGCCAGTATTTTGTACATGGCTTGAACCTCCCGTATCGTCCTGCCGATCACACACACCAAGTCTTGGCGGACTGAAAAAGGCTATCACCAGGCTGCTGCGCCAAATTGATCTTTATCAAACGAACTGCGCCCGCGGTGATGTGCCAAGCAGCCTGACCGCGCGATGGCCTTCTACTCGCGGCGGAATTCGTAGGCCTGTCCATCTTCTAACGACAGGCGGAGCAGAGCGAGTTTGCCTTCCTTGTCGATCTGCAGTCCGAACGCGAGCCAGGAAAACGCCAGAAAAAACGCCAGAAAAACGTCGATGTGTGAGGAAGCTCACTATGCTCCGCGCTAATGATTGATAATTGTAATGCGCGGCACCGGGTTGGATGGACAAGGGTGCGCCATGACAACGACAATCAGGACTCACGCGGCGAGAATCGACGATCATTGCCCGGAGTGCGGCGCGATCATGAGCGCCGAGGCATGCTGGTCATGTCACGGAGCGGCCCCGTCGTGGGTGTGCATGTGCGAGGAATGCGGTGGCAGCGGCCACTTGATCTTGTGTCCTGATCGGGCGCGCCACTCCTCCTCGCCATCCGGCCAACGAATGCAGCGGCGGAGCTATTGGGATGCTTCGGAGGGGCAATGCAGCAACCCTTTCCGTTGCAGGTAGGGTTGGAGGTCCAGCGAGCCAAAAGGGCGGAGCGCCCCGAGCAGGGACCAGGCGATCATGATCCGGGTCGATAAGAATTTTGTCGAGCGCGCGCATACCGTGTTGCTGCTCGGGATTCTATGGGGCGCGCTTGCGGTCTGCGTCCTCGGCGCCTTGTCCTACGACATCGCCTTCTGGTTCGGGAGTTGGTGAGCGCGCGCTGTCCACGCGAGCTGCGGCCCTCGCTCCGCCGCAACGGCGCCTGTCCGAAATGGCGCGGGGTGGCGCCGCATTGCGCCGGCGGACTGACATCCGAACAACACGTTCCACCGGGCGCGGTCAACGCTGCTGCGCATCAGATCGACTTCAAATCCGTAAACTGTTCACGCGTAACGGAGCCGTCCTCGATGTGGACGATCCTGTCGGCAAATCCGAACAGGCGCGGATCGTGAGTCACCACCAGAACGGCGCGGCCTCGCTCTTTGGCGATCGTGGAGAGAATCGTCATGGTTGCCTGGCCATTGACTGCATCCAGCGCGGCCGTCGGCTCGTCGGCGAGAATGGCTGAAGGCTCCGCTACGATGGCTCGTGCGATCGCGACCCGCTGTTGCTCGCCGCCGCTGAGCTGGCGCGGGAAAGACGCCATCTTGGATGTTAAGCCAACGCTGGCCAGGATCTCCTCGGTTTTCGCCATCGCTTTGGGCCCGCGCTCGCCGCGGACATCGAGAGCCAGGAGAACATTCTCGGCGGCCGTCAGGGTGGAGAACAGGTGATAGGCTTGGAACACAAAGCCGATATGCTGCCGCCGGATCTTCGCGAGCTCTTCCGGCCGCGCCCCGCTGGTGGAGGTGCCGCAAACCCGGACAGTCCCGCCGCTTGGCGCAAGCATGCAGCCCAGAATCGAGAGCAGGGTGGTCTTGCCGCTGCCGGACGGCCCCATCAACACCGTCAGCTCGCCGCCATTGAGGGTGAGATTGACGTTCTTCAGCGCCTGCACCCATCCGGGCCCGCTGCCGAAACTCTTGCTGACATTCGCAGCCTCGATGACGGGCTCGGTCATCGGGTCAGCACGATCGCAGGATCGACGCGAACGACGCGAAAAATCGCGGTGATCGCCGAGACGATGCACATGAAAATAGTGACGAAGAACAGCTCGATTATCAAATTGGGCGTGATCACGACCTGCAATGCGCTTTTCGCAGTGAAATGGACGATGGCGGCTCCGATCAACGCCGCAATGACGAATCCGATGATGGCGTTGACCAGCGCCTGACAGATAATGACCTGGTAAATATAGCTGTTGGAGGCGCCCATCGCGCGCAAGGTGGCGAATTCGTAAAGATGGTCTTTGGTGCTGGAATAGAGTGTCTGTGCGACGATGACGGTGCCGACGATGACCCCGAGCAGCGCGCCTGCGACGAGTGCCGCGCCGGCTCCCGTGCTGAAAAGCCAGAACGACCGGCTTTGCTCTCTGAACTGATCCGGAGTGAGCGCCTGGATGCCGGAAATATTCGAAAGAATATTCTGCCGGGTCCGCTCGATATCGGCTCCCGGCTTCAGCCGGACGAGGAAATGACTGGTGAAGCCCCCTGGCAGCCCGATATAGGCGCGCGCGCCGCGAAGATCCGTGAATACATAGGGCGTCGTCGTGAACGAGCGAATGCCGTCCGTGACCGCACCCACCGTGACCGGTAGGGCGCGAATTTGAGCGGTTGCGCCGACGCCGCCGGATACGCCGAGCCGGTCGAAGTACGTTCGGTCGATCACCACTGTTCCCGGGGTGGCCAAACTCTGGGCCGTCCCTTCCACGACGTTCCACGGCGACACTCCGTGGTCGGCGACGTCGGATCCGACGACGACCACCGACGTCATGGCTCCATCCGGCAGGCTCCAGGCCGAAAATCCCACCACGCCCGGGACGACTTCGGACACGCCTTCGATCGCCAGGAGGCGGTCTCTCATGCGGGTGTTGAGAAGCGAGAGATCCTCGAAGTATTTCGCTCCGGTCGAAACGATCCAGAGGTCGGTCGATGTGTGATCGATCATCGTGGTGATCATGCCGCTGAAGCCGAAGTACAGGCCCATCTGCACCAGCACCAGCACGACCGAAAAAACGATGCCCATGAGCGAGGCGATAAAGCGAAGCCGGTCCTGAAAGAGATTGCGCAACGCCAGCGTAAAAACGAGTGACATATTTCAGGGCCTCGGTTCCCGCTGAGAAATGGAACTTCGACAGGGAAGTCGTTGCAGCGGCATCGCCGCCCCGGACGCCGTTGCGAATGTATTTATCGTTTAGCATGAAATCAGACGCAACGTTCATTGATGTGAGTCAATGATCATCGGGGTCCGCGATGTCCGGCGTGGGCGATTTGCAGAACGGCTCAGGGCGAGCCCATCTTTTCCGCATTACATTCAGGAGTAGTCCTTGCGGCGTGCAGACACTTCGCGTTGGTGCAAAGATCGGACCGGCAGCGGACCGCGGTCCATCAGCGACGCACTGGTTCTGCCGGCTGCCTGCACGATGTGGCGGCGTGATGCGCCGCCGCCCGACGATGGCCGCAAATCGAGTGCGTTGGCTTTTCGCCACCGCCGCTGGGGCCCCTGTCCAAATGGCGCTGGGCCGCGCGTCATTGTACCGGCGGAGCACGTCGCCCGCCCGCGAGCCAAGACGGAGACCGCACATGCAATACATGCTGATGCTTTATGTGAACGAGGCCGGCTGGGGAAAGCTGACCAAGGCCGAGCAGGAGCAGGGGGTGGCGGCCTACACCGCCTACGCGCAGGCACTGACCAAGGCGGGGGTGCTCACGGGCAGCCAGCGCCTGCAGCCGAGCTCGGCGGCGACCACGGTGCGCCTCGCCAACGGCAAGCCGCAGGTGCTCGACGGCCCCTATGCCGACTCCAAGGAGCAGCTCGGCGGCTACTTCGCCATCGACGTGCCCGATCTCGATGCGGCGCTGGCGTGGGCCGCGCGCTGCCCGGCCGCGGGCCATGGCGTGGTCGAGGTGCGCCCGTTCTGGCCGCCCGAGCAGTGCATGGGGTGAAAGCATGAGCTGCGTTGAAGGCGATGCGCAGGCGCGCGACACCGCGGACGCGGTCGCGCGCAGAAGCTACGGCAAGCTCGTCGCCTTTCTCGCCGCCCGCACCCGCGACGTGGCCCAGGCCGAAGATGCGCTGTCTTCGGCATTCGCCGCGGCGCTGGCGGATTGGCCGCGCAACGGCTGTCCGGCGAACCCGGAAGCGTGGCTCCTGACCGTCGCCCGCCGCAAGATGATCGATGGCGCCCGCCGCCGGCGCAGCGGCGAGGTCGCCGCCGCGCAGTTGCAGCTCCTCGCGGAGGGGCTGTACGCCGCGGAGGCGGCCGACATTCCCGACCAGCGTCTCGCGCTGATGTTCGCCTGCTCCCATCCAGCGATCGAGGTCGGCATCCGCGCGCCGCTGATCCTGCAGGTCGTGCTCGGGCTGGACGCCAAGGCCATCGCCTCGGCGTTCCTCACCTCGCCGGCGGCGATGGGCAAGCGGCTCGTGCGCGCCAAGGACAAGATCCGCCAGGCCGGGATTCCATTCGCCGTGCCGGAACGTGCCGAGCTTCCCGGCCGGCTCGACGCCGTGCTCGACGCCATCTACGCCGCCTTCGGTGAAGGCTGGACCGATCCCGGCGGCACCGATGTCGCCCGCCGCGATCTCACCGACGAGGCCCTGTTCCTGGCGAGGCTGGTGACCGAGTTGCTGCCGCAGGAGCCGGAGGCGCTCGGCCTGCTCGCGCTGATGCTGCATGCGCACGCGCGCCGCCGTGCCAGGCGCACACCCGGCGGCGACTACGTGCCGTTGGCCGAGCAGGATCCGGGATTATGGGATGCGGACATGATCGCCGCGGCCGAGGCGCTGCTTTACCGTGCCGGCGCGCTCGGCGCCATCGGCCGCTATCAGCTCGAAGGCGCCTTGCAGTCGGCGCACGTGCATCGCTGCCGCACTGGCCGCGCCAACTGGGCGGAGGTGGTCAAGCTCTACGACGCGCTCGCCGCGCTCGCCGGCTCGCCCGTGGTCGCGATCAACCGCGCGCTCGCGATCGCTGAGCTCGACGGCGCCGGCGCTGCGCTCGCGGCGATGCCGGCAGTTGCCGAAGATGCGCGGCTCGCCGAATACCAGCCCTACTGGGCCGCGCGCGCGGAGCTGTTGGCGCGGACCGGCGCGAACGGCGAAGCCCGCCGCGCCTACGAGATCGCCATCGGACTCGAGCGCGACGGCGCGGTCCGCCGCTTTTTGCAAGCGCGGCAGGCGGCGCTGGCGGACTGATCGTGCTCGGCAATGCAGCTGATTGCGGACGTCGGTGGGAGCCCGGGCTTGCGACCGCGGTCGCACTGCGCCGCCGGTTTGGCCGCGTTCGGTTTCGCCTTCACGTAAACGTCATCGCAATCGTGAAGCGTTGTGATTTTGCCGCAGGGCGCGATCGATATTAGCTGACGTTCGCGTGGAGATCCGAATGGCGTGCGTCTTGTCTGCGGTCGTCCACCTCGGGTGTCATCATCACGACGTCTTTCGCCGCTTTGTCTTGGAGCGCGGCCGGTCGGGCTTAAGGCGCAGTCCGTCGATGAAGACGTCGACAAGCCGCAGAACGCTGGTCTGCCAGCCGGGCTGATCATGCATGTAGCACATACCCACAAGGGCACGCAGGACGTCTTCCGGGCTGATGTCGTCGCGGATCTCGCCTGCCGCGATGGCTCGGTCCAGCAGCCCGCCGACGGCCCGCGTCAGCCGATCGAACGAATATGAGAAGAGTTCCGAGTTTTTGTAGGCAGCAAGAGCGAGCGCCGCCGACATGCCCTTTTTCGTGGCAACGAACTGCACATTCGAGCGCAGCCACTGCCGGAGTGCGTCGACGGGCTTCGCCTCTTGTTTCAACTGCTCGGCCAGATCGGCAAGTTGTTGCACTTCGCGGCGGTACACCGCTTCGAACAAGGCCTCGCGCGTGGGAAAATGCCGGTAGAGCGTGCCGATGCCCACACCGGCTGCGCGCGCGACGGCTTCGAGGCTGGCCTCCGCGCCGCCGGCACCGAAAACCACTTTCGCTGCCTCGAGCACACGCTCCCGATTGCGAACAGCATCGGCGCGCGGCTTTCGCGGGCTCTTCTCCGACTGCCTCATGCCAAATTGTCCAATTCGCTGGGGCTTGAAAAGCGGAGGCATCCTCCGTATATTCGGTCGAGACACGCTGACACATAACACCCGCGTCCAGCAAACGGCGACGAGGCTTTGCATCCGCCGTCACGACGGGATTCGCCCGGCTGTTCGATCGCCCAAGCTCTGGGCGATCTGATCGCTCGGCGAAGCAGCGCAAGCTACCGGATAAGAGCCCGTCGGTCGGCGGGCTCGCTCAAAACCATCGCTGTTTCGGAGCACTGCATGAGCATCTCAACGACTCTGACTGTGAACGGCGTGACCAGAACGATCGAGCTCGAGGACCCGCGGGTCACGCTGCTGGATCTTCTTCGCGAGCGCCTTGATCTGACCGGAACCAAGAAGGGCTGCGACCGAGGGCAGTGCGGCGCCTGTACGGTCATCGTCGACGGACGGCGGATCAATTCATGCCTCGCGCTGGCGATCAGCCACGACGGCGCCGACGTGCTTACGATCGAAGGCGTGGCGCAGGGCGATCGACTTCACCCGGTGCAACAGGCGTTTCTTGCCCACGACGGCTTGCAGTGCGGGTTCTGTACGCCCGGCCAGATCATGAGCGCGATCGGTTTGATCCAGGAGGCGCAGGCCGGCGACGATCCCGAGCGCGTGCGCGAAGGCATGAGCGGAAATCTCTGTCGTTGCGGCGCCTATCAGGGAATCACCGCGGCGGTGCTGGAGGCTCGGAAGGCGCTTGATGCGGCAAGCCGAAGGAAGGTCGCATGAAAACCTTCGACTACGTGCGGCCGGTCACGGTCCGTGAAGCCGTTGCGGCCGCTTCGGCGCCGGGCGCCGCCTATTTGGCGGCCGGCACCAACCTTCTGGACCTGATGAAAGGCGGCGTGACCGGCCCGAGCCGGCTTGTGGACATCAGCCATCTTCCCGGCCTCGACCGCATCGAGGACCTTTCCGATGGCGGCGTGCGGATCGGCGCGCTCGTGCGCAACGCGGACCTCGCTTGCGACCCGGCTTTCGCCCGGCGCTTTCCGGCGGTCGCCGAGGCGCTGCTGTCGGGAGCGTCCGCGCAGCTTCGCAATGCTGCCACGGTCGGCGGCAACCTCTTGCAGCGGACGCGCTGCGCCTACTTCTACGATGTCGCCAGCGCCTGCAATAAGCGCGATCCCGGCTCGGGCTGCGACGCCCGCGGCGGGGAGAACAGGCTTCACGCCGTCATCGGGTGGAGCGAGAGCTGCATCGCCACGCACCCGTCTGACTTCTGCGTCCCTCTGGTCGCGCTCGACGCCGTGGTCGAGGTCGAAGGCAGAGCGGGG
>DASSJW010000776.1:0-2149 GCA_035690995.1 Xanthobacteraceae bacterium | reverse complement strand
CCTCAAGCACGGTGACCACTACATGCACCTGGCTGATTTGAAGTCTTATCTGGAGGCGGACCAGGCCCTGTGCTCGCTTTACGCGGATGGCGACGGCTGGGCGCGGAAGGCGATTGTGAACGTCGCCGGTTCGGGCAAGTTCTCGAGCGATCGAACGATCGCTCAGTATGCCGCCGACATCTGGGATGCGACGCCTTGCCCAGTGCCGTAGATGGCTCGAAGGGTTCGAGGCGAGGACTGGGGCGTTGACCAAAACGATGACGACCGCCATCGGCGCTCGCCGGGCGCGATATCCAATTGTCGCCGCAACTCGTTGCGTTCACCGTGCGCCTCGCCCAATTGGCGCCTGACCTCGTCGCGTTCAGCCTGGGCCTGGTCTCGCTGGCGCAAATATTCGTTACGCTTGCCCAGAGCGATGTCTCGGCCGGCCTGGATCAGGCGCTTGAACTTCCCCGGATTTGCCATGGCCCCTGCCCGTTGACGATCATATATCGGTGCTTTCCCGACCGCCGGAAAGACCTTGCGTGCCCGCGCCAGCGATCACGCCGGGGTCCGGGCACCCGGTCGACGTTGCAAATTTTTCTCCCCACGTATGCCTGCTCTTGCGCCCAACTCGATTGCAACTTGGTTTGATCGCACAATATGAGCTGATAGCCTCTTAAGTCGAAGGTCGCTGGTTCGCATTCGAAACCGGCCTCGCCCATCAAGCAAGTAAGACAGCTGCACTTTATGGCTTGTGCCAAGCATCGTGGGGCGGCTCTTTCTGTCCGTGTCGGCATCGCGCCGGCGCCGGCGGAGGCCCGCCGCCGTGAGGAGCCTCGTGCCGGGGCCGAGGCGTCGCTTCATGGCTAAGTCGAAACCGGGTTGGTGGTCCTCGCCTCCTGAGACCTTGAGGTACGCAGTCGCTGTCGTCTCCGTTGCCAGCGCGCTCGCCAGCGCATTGTGGCTACAGGACCACTTGGTGGGCGCGCCGGTACCGCTGTTTCTCTGTGCCGTCATGCTCAGCGCCTGGTTCGGTGGATTGCGAGCGGGCCTGCTGGCCTCGGCGCTCTCCCTGCTGGCGTTCGACTACTATTTCGTGGCTCCGATCGATTCGTTGGCCGTGGACATCGAGGAGCTACCGCGGCTTGTTCTCGTTGCCGCGTCAATTCTTTTCGTCTGTTTGCTGACCGCCACGCAGCACAGCACCACCGAATTGCTTGGCCGCGCGCGCGACGACCTGGACGGCACGGTTCGCGAGCTTAAGAGAATCAACGAAGCGCTGCGGGAGACCGAACAGCGCTTCCGCGACTACGCCGAGACAGCGTCGGACTGGCTTTGGGAGACCGGACCAGACCACAGATTCCTGCGCATCTCGGATCACATCAGGACGGTCGGCCTCGACGCCTCCGCGGGGCTTGGTCGAAGGCGGTGGGACGTGGCGGGCGATGTCGAGGAGGAACCAGAGAAGTGGCACGCTCACATCGCCGCTCACGAGGCGCATCAGCCATTTCGCGGCTTCGTGTACAGACTGATTCGTCCGGATCGATCGCCGGTCTACATCGAAACCAGCGGCAAGCCCTTTTTCGATTCGCATGGCCGCTTCCTTGGTTATCGCGGCGTCGGCAGCAATATAACCGCGGAGGTCCGGGGCAATCAGGCCGAGCTTGCGCTGCGTCAGGCGCAGGCAGATCTTGCCCACGTCACCCGGATGACGACGCTCGGGGAGCTGACGGCTTCGATCGCGCACGAGGTCAATCAGCCGCTGGCCGCGATCGTCACCAACGGCGCCGCCTGCTTGCGCTGGCTCGCGCCCGAGCGGCCCGACCTGGATGAGGCGCGCGCCGCGGTCGAATGCATGATCAGCGACGGCCACCGCGCGAGCGAAGTGATCCAGCGGCTGCGCGCGTTGTGCCAGAAGACCGACCCGCAGAAGACGCTGCTGGATATCAACGAGGTCATCGAGGAGGCTGTTCTCCTCGTTCAACGCGAGGTGCTCGACCATCGCGTCGCGCTGCAGCGCGACCTGTCGCCCGCGCTGACGCCGGTGCTCGGTGATCGGGTCCAGTTGCAGCAGGTGATCATCAATCTTGTGATGAACGGGATGGAGGCGATGGCGGCCGTCAGCGATCGGCGCCGCGACCTGCTGATCCGATCGCACCAGCACGCG
>DASSJW010000775.1:0-3871 GCA_035690995.1 Xanthobacteraceae bacterium | reverse complement strand
TCGACGCCGAACACCAGGATGAGCATCACCTCGGTGACGAACAGCAGGCCGAAGAAGAACGAGAGGCCGCGCAAGGCGTCCTGGCCATGTTTCTCGAACGATTCGTAATAGACCTGGTAGATGCCGGCGCCGAGCAAATAGAACACCGGCAGCATCACGACGCTGATCACGATCGGATCGATGCCGAGCCGGGTGTTGACGATATAGGCGATGTAGGAGCCGAGGATGATGAAGGCGGGATGCGCGATGTTGACGATGTCGAGGATGCCGAACGAGATCGAGACGCCGATCGTCACGGCGGCGTAGAAGCCGCCGAGCAGGATGCCCGCAATCAAGGCATTGATCACCAGATCGAAGCTGAAACCCACCTGTTCCCCCCGCTGGCCCGCTTGCCGCCAAACCCAGCTTCGGCGGACGCGCGCATTTTGTTTGGTCGCCAGTGTGCAGGAAGGGTGCCGCCTTGGCTAGTCCGTTCGAGGGCGCCGCTTGCGCGCGGGTTAACGCGCGTGCGCCAGCATCTCACATGGCCGCTTCCGTGGCCGCGCCGTCGCTGCCTTGCGACGCGGCGGATCGAGGCGCGAGGTTTGACTTTCGCGCCACCCCGAACTCCGCAGCTTTCGCGTCACCCTTGTTAGCTTACGCTGCGGCCTGCTGCCGCACGCCGTCGGGCAGCGGCATCGGCTTGTTGGCGCTTTGCAGGAATTCGATGGTCATGAAGACCATGTCCTTGTCGCCCAGGTTCTCCAGATCGTGGACCTTGAACTGGCCGGGTCCATAGGTCTCGTGCCGGGTCTCGCCCGGCGCGTAGGTGTATTCGACGGTGGTGCCGTCATGTACGTGCTGGCGTCCGCGGCCGCCCGTCACCGCGGTCCAGAAATAGTCGAGCACGTGGCGATGGAAGCCGATCCGTTCGCCGGGTTTGAGGCGGATGGTCCACACCCGCACGCGATCGGTCTCGGACACCAGGGCATTGCCGACACAGGGATTGGGATTGTTCTTCTCGCGCTCGAATTCCGCGAGGAGTTCCGGCGCCCACGCAGATTTGCTCGAAGTTTCCGCCTGCTTGTCCACCATCGTCAGGGCCATGGCATTCCTCCCAGTGTCCCGAATTCCGAAGTTCGCAAATCCTCGCGGTGGATTTGCAGTTCCTAACCGCGCTTGCGGCTACAATGATAGGAGCTTCAAATCCACCACACCAGTTTCGACCGATATATAGCAACTTTTTACGGGCAGGAAATGGGATCGAGGCAATTGCGCAAGGCGGGCAAACGGCGCGCGCTGGTGGTCGGCGGCTCCATGAGCGGCCTGCTGGCGGCGCTGCTGCTGCGGCGCGCCGGCTGGGACGTCGACGTGTTCGAGCGGGTGGAGAGCGAGCTCGCCGGACGCGGCGCTGGCATCGTCGCGCAGCCGGATCTGATCGCGACGCTGAGCCGGCTGGGGATCGATCCGGCCGACCTCGGCGTCGAGATCACGCAGCGCCAGATCCTCGATTCGTCCGGCCGGCTGGCCGGCGTGTTTGCGTGCCCCCAGGTGCTGACCGCCTGGGAGCGGGTCTACCGGGCGCTGCGGGATGCGTTTCCACCGGAGCGCTATCACCGCGGCCGCGGCGTCAGGAGCTTCGCGCAGAGCGACAGTTCGGTGGTGGCGCAGTTTGCCGATGGCGGCAGCGCCGAGGGCGAGCTCCTCGTGGGTGCGGACGGGCTTCGCTCCACCATCCGCCAGCAGTGCCTGCCCGAACTGGTGCCGCTCTATTCCGGCTACGTCGCCTGGCGCGCGCTCATTCCGGAGGCGGCGTTTCCGCCGGCGATTCACCGCGAGCTGTTCAATTGCATGACCTTCTGCCTGCCGCCGGGAGAGCAGTGCCTGGGCTATCCGGTCGCCGGCCCGAACAATGATCTGCGTCCCGGGCACCGCCGCTACAACGTGGTCTGGTACCGGCCGGCCGACGAGAAGGTCGAGCTGCAGCAGCTCCTCACCGACGCGAGCGGCACCATCCACACGATCTCGATCCCGCCGCCGCTGATCCGGCGCGAGGGGATCGCGCATATGCGCGCTGCCGCCGAGCGGCTGCTGGCGCCGCAATTCCGCGCGGTCGTGCGCATGATCGACGAACCGATCCTGCAGCCGATCTACGATCTCGAAACGCCGCGCATGGCCTTCGGCCGGGTTGCGATCATCGGCGATGCCGCGTTCGTCGCGCGGCCACATGTCGCGGCCGGGGTGGCCAAGGCGGCGGACGACGCGGCGGCGTTGGTGGCGGCGCTCGCGGTCGACGATGTCGCGCCGGCGCTGCAACGCTTCGAGGCGGCGCGGCTGCCGGTCGGACAGCGCATCATCGAGCGCGCCCGCCACCTCGGGGCCTATCTGCAGGCCACGCAGACCGCCGAGGAGCGCGCCCGCTCCCGGCGCCACAGCATCCCGGAGGCGGTGTTGGCGGAGACCGCGGTGCTCGATTTTCTGCGCGAGTGAGCAGCCGCACGCCGACGATCGCCGGCCACGTCGATGCGCAGCTGTCCCGGCACGCACTTGCAGGGATTGCCAATCCTGCCAATCTGCCCGGAACATGCACTTGTCGGCGCGAGCGCTTGCCGTGCAAGTCGCCCCGATGCTGCTGGCGCGTGCCAACGAGGTGATGGAATGAAACGCCGCGAGTTCATGACGTTGCTCGCCGGTGCCGCGGCTGTCTCTTGGCCGCTCGCGGCCCGCGCGCAACAGCCGACGGCGCCCGCGCTCGGGTTTCCGAACAAGACGCTGCGCATCATCGTGCCGTTCACGCCGGGCGGCTCCAATGACGTGGTGGCCCGGGAGATCGCATCCGGCTTGCAAGCGAGCCTCAACCAGACCGCGGTGGTCGAGAACAAACCGGGCGGCGGCGGCAACATCGCGTATTCCTATGTGGCGAAATCGCCGCCGGACGGCCATGTCATGCTGATCGCGCCGGCCTCGTTCACCATGGGGCCGCACCTGTCGCGCAATCCGGTCTACAACCCGGTCACCGATTTTGTGGCGATCAATCTGGTCGCCGACGTCCCGTTCGTGATGGTTGTGCCGGCCGCTCTTCCGGTGCGGACGGTCAAGGACTTCGTCGAGCTGGCGCGCAGTTCGCCGAACAGACTGAGCTTCGGCTCAGTCGGTGTCGGCACGCCGCAGCATCTCGGCGGCGAACTTTTCAAGATGCGCGCCGGCGTGGATCTTGTTCATGTGCCGTTCCGCGGCGCCACGGCGGTCCTGCCGGACCTGGTAGCCGGGCGCATCGACATGTTCATCGGCGCCGTCAACTCGCTGCTGCCGCTGATCCGGGAGGGCAGCCTGCGCGCCCTTGCGGCGACCAGTCTCAGCCGCATCCCCGCGTTGCCCGACGTTCCCACGCTGTCGGAGGCCGCGTTCCCCGGCTTCGAGGTCGGGTCGGGGGTCGGGCTGGTGGCACCGGCTGCCACGCCGCCCGACATTGTCGATACGCTCAACCGCGAGATCACGGCCATCATCGCCACGCCCGGCTTCCACCAGCGCATGGCTGCGATCGGAGTCGACGTCGTTGGCACCACACCTGCGGCCTACGCGAAGTTCATCAGCGACGACTACGCCAAATGGGGCAAGGTGGTGGCGGCCGCCGGGATCAAGCCGGAGTAGGCGGCGCATCAGCGGGGGTCGAACCCGGTTCATCCGCCTCTGCGCTGCCGCGGATCACCGCGGCGCCCGCTCGGCCCGGAAAACGTTGGGTCCCAAAAGCGCCTTGGAGCCGCGCGACGGTGTCTCGGTAATCGAACCTAAACCATTTCCCCCCGATCGTGCCGCCGGGTCACAAGGGACGACAATCAATGCATCGGATGACAGGGTTGGCGGCGGCAGCCGCAGCTGCGCTCGTTTTGGG
>DASSJW010000774.1:0-3089 GCA_035690995.1 Xanthobacteraceae bacterium | reverse complement strand
CGCTCGAGCGCACGGAGCGATGGGTGGGCCGCACTCGCAGGTTTTTCGGCGGCCGCTGCCGCCTGGCCTTTTGCACTCGTCACTGGAGGATCCTTGGGTTCTGGTGCCGCGAAGGCGCCATAGAACCGGATCACGAGGCCTGACGCAACCGCGCCAAGAGCTTCACGCCGGCATAGCCGTCAGCGGGCTGCATGCCGACTTTGCGCTGGAAATTGCGCACCGCGATCATGGTGTCGTTGCCGACCCGTCCGTCGGTTCCACCGGTATCGAAGCCGAGCGTGGTCAGGCGCTTCTGGATCTCCTGCACTTCCGCCAGCGTGGGCGTGCGTTCGCCCCCGGGGAAGGGCTGGACGAACGGACCCGCTCCGATGATGCGGTCGCCGAGATGCACGATGGATAGCGTGTAATTCATCGAAGGGTTGTAGGAGCGCACGGCATAGAAATTCGGGCCGAGCAGGAAGGTCGGCCCGCCCGACACCGGCGCCCAGAGTTTTGCGGACGCATTCGGATGCGGGAACGGCTGGCCGTCGGCGCGGCTGACGCCGGCTTTCTGCCACGCGTCGTAGCTGCGCGACGTGCCTTCCCTGGTCGCGCCGGCCGCGCCGCGGACCTCGTAGCCCCAATGCTCGCCGGCGCGATACTTGCCGCGCTTGACCAGATATTGCGCCGTGCCGGCGAGTGCGTCTTCGGGCTTGCCGAACGGGCTTACCCGGCCGTCGCGATCGTAGTCGAGCCCGACATTGAGCCACACCTCCGGCATCCACTGGGTGTGACCCATGGCGCCGGCCCAGGAGCCGCGCATTTCCTCGGGCGTGCTCCAGCCGCGGTCGATGATCACCAGCGCGTTGAGCAGCTCCTGCTCCCAATAGGCGCGGCGGCGCGGCTCGCCCCAGGCGAGCGCCGCCAGCGCCGGGATCACCGGACGCATGTGGTTCTTCTGGACATCGGGATCGCCGAAGGCCGATTCGATGCCCCAGAGCCCGAGCATCACCGAGCGGTCGACCCCGTAGTCCTTCTCGATACGGGCAAACAGCGGCGCATATTCCTGAGCCTTTTCCTTGCCCGTGGTGATGCGCCAGTCGGAGACGCGACGGTTGAGATATTGCCAGACCTGTTCCTTGAATTCGGGCTGCGAGCGGTTGAGCTCAAAGACCGCGGTGTCGGGCTTGATATTGCTCATCACCCGCGTGTAGGTCGCGTCGGATATTCCACGCGCGCGGGCTCGGGCGCGGAAGGCCTCGACCCATTGCTCGAATCCCGACTTGCTGCCCTGCGCCCAGGCCGGTGCGCTGTATGCGGCCATGACTGCGGCCAGCATCGGCAGGCATGCCCGCCTTGAAAGCTGAAGATGCGCCCACCCGGTTCGGTCGCTCATCGTGTCGAATCCCCACTTGGATTGTCTGCGGCGCGGGGGATTCTACCGCCGTTTCTGTCGGCTTTGCGGCCGTGACCGCCGCGGTCGCGGGGACGGGCGCCCGGACCGGCGGCAGCGGGATGGAGGCCGTGGGCAGCTCATCCTGGACCTCCGGCTCATTGATTTCCTGGCCGCGGGCCTGGATCAGCCGCTCGTAGGACGCCACCAACGTCATGTAAGGATTGACGAATACCCAGCCGTATCGGGTCGGGACCTGCAGGTCGAAATGCAGGTGATAAGTGGTCGCCCGCTCGCGCTTAAAGAAGTTGCCCACCTTGCCGATCACCTCGCCCTCGCGCACGAGGCGGCCGCTCAGCATTCCATCGGCGTCGAATTGCCTCGGCAGCATGTGCAGATAGCGCACGCGAAGGCGCTCGTTCGGCGCATTGACCACGATGTAGAGCGCCTCCTGCCGGGGGGCGCGCAGCACCGCCCCGTCGCGCACGGCCACCACGTCATGCAGATAGGGCTCGCAGCGGTTCGCCCCCTGGATGCGCTGCTTGCAGGAGGCCGGCCGGATGTCCTGACCCTGATGACCAAGCCCGCCCGGACACTGCCCGACATAGAAGTTGCGGGTCTCGCAAAAGTTATCTCGCCACGGATAGGAATAGTTCGCGACGGCCGATTCGTCCGAGATCAGGGTCTGGCCGCTCACCCGGCAGCGATAGGCGCTGACCCCGTCGAGCTTGCCAGCACCGTAGCGTCCTGTCGCCTCGCAGTTTCCCCAATTCATGAACGACTGGGAATTGGCGAAGGCTGGCGCCGCGGCGATCGGAAAACGGATCTTCGAATAGACGGTGTAGTCCGCCACGCCGCCTTTGCGCCTGAAGCCGGTGCCGGGAATGATGTCGCCGGGGCTGCGATAGGTGAAGACGTCGGACTGGGCCGGCGGCCGATCGATGGTGCCGGCGTCGACCGCGCCGGGCTGCGCCTGCGGCGTGCCGCCGACCAGGCGCAACGCCTTGAGGAAGCGCACCGCGACCTTGTCGGCATCGCGGCAAGACATCTTGCGAAAGCGCAAGGCGCCGTCGGAGCATTCGATCGCAACCACATAGGGCACGCCGTAGCGAACGAAGGTGTAGCGCACGTAGTTCTCGAGATACAGGCGGCGGATACCGGGGATGTCCTCGAGCCCATGGACCGGCCAACCGATCATGCCGACGGGCTCGTCGAGCTCGTAGACCAGCGCCGAGCCTCCAATGTGAATGTAGATCGGATCCGCGAAACGGACCGCCGGTTCGCCCATGTCCTGAGCGCGCGCCATGACGACGGCGTCATAGCCGGCGGGGCCGGGGTAGAAGAACGGGACCTCGCTGAAGCCGAAAAGATAATCCGCTGGTGCGCGAGCCGCCCCGGCGGCCGCGTCTGCCGCATCTGCCGCATTGGCCGTGCCGGCGCGGTCGCGCAGGAAGGCGACGTTGTCGAACGGCAGCAGCACCGGTACCGGGCTTGCCGCGATATTGGCAAAGCGCTCGCCGGTGGCGCGGTTGAGGTCCGCCATCGCCGCCGGCAAATCGGCGTGCTGGCGCGAATCGATGGACGTGAGTTCAAGGGCAGCCGCGTCCCAATCGACTTGCGTCGATGAAATGCGTGGGCTCTTCATTTCTTGCGCGCCCGCGGCAACGATGCTCGCGGCGAGCGCGAGGCCCGCTAGTCCGAATCCGCGCAACATGAC
>DASSJW010000773.1:0-2192 GCA_035690995.1 Xanthobacteraceae bacterium | reverse complement strand
GTCGGTGATGTGCGTGACGATGGCCGAGCTCTCGAACACCACGCGGCCGTCGGCAAGCTGCAGGCTCGGCACCATGCCGAGCGGATTGATCTTGCGATAGGCGCCACGGCGGTCTTCCGCCGACAGCCACACCATCTCATAGGGCGCGCCGACTTCCTCCAGAATGCATTGCGGCCCGAGCGAGCCCCATTTCTTCACGCCATAGAGCTTATACATCTGCGTCCCCTTCCGTGTGCGGCAGTCAGCCGACGATCCGGCCGCCGGACGGCGCGGCTTGCTCGCCGAGATCCTCGAATATACGCAACAAATAGCCGTCCGGATCCTGCACCAGGAACTGGCGGTTGCCGCTGTAGGTATCGCCGCTTCGATACCATGCTTCCTCGACCGGACGGAACAGGGCGATGCCGGCTTCCCGGAGACGCGACAGGATCGGATCGAGCGCATCGACCTCGATCTGCAGGTTGATGCCGCGGCCATAGGGCCGCTCGCGCGGTGCAGTGGTCCAGAAATCGGTCTCCTGCTCGATCATCAGCTCGGCGCCGCCCAGGTCGAGGTAGGAGAACTTCTCCGCCGGCCGCTCGTAGCGCACCCGGAAGCCGATGAGGCGGACATAGAAATCGCGACTCACAGCGTGGTTCGATACCAGGAGTTCGGGGACGAGCTTTGCGGACGACATCGCTCAACTACCCCTGCAAAACCGTTGCGTCCAACTGCTGCGCGATGTCGCGCAGCGCCTTCGCCGCGTCTGGATGCCCGCTGAAACGGATGCGCTTGATGCCTTCAGTCAGCGCGGCATGCGCCAAGTCAGCGCGGTTGCCGCAATCGAGGGTGAGCGAAAAGGAGAGGCCGGGGAATTCGGCAAGCAGCGCCCGATTCAGCTCGGCGAACCACAGCACGCCATAAATGCTTGCGGCGTCGGGCGGGCTTTCCAGCTCCGCCGCGACGCCGCTTGACTTGGCCGCTGCGAGGGCGGCGCGTGCTTCCGGCAGGGACGCGATGACGGTCGCCATCACGTCCCCGTCGCTTATCCCAGCTTGCCCATCGCGACGGCGGTATCGCCCATGCGATTGGAGAAGCCCCATTCGTTGTCGTACCAGGTCATCACGCGCACGAAGGTGCCGTCGATCACCTGGGTCTGCAGCAGGTCGAAGGTCGAGCTGGCCGGGTTGTGGTTGAAGTCCATCGAGACCAGCGGCTGGTCGTTGGTGGCGAGCACGCCCTTGAGCGGCCCCTTCGAGGCCTCGAGGATCGCGGCGTTGATGTCGTCCTTGGTCACCGACTTCTTGGGCACGAACTTGAAATCGACCAGCGACACGTTCGGCGTCGGCACGCGGATCGAGGTGCCGTCCAGCTTGCCCTTGAGGTCGGGGATGACGAGGCCGATCGCCTTGGCGGCGCCGGTGGTGGTCGGGATCATGTTCAGCGCCGCGGCGCGGGCGCGGTACAGATCCTTGTGCATCGTATCCAGCGTCGGCTGGTCGCCGGTGTAGGAATGGATCGTCGTCATGTAGCCGTGCTGGATGCCGAACGCGTTGTGCAGCACGTGCACGACCGGCGCCAGGCAGTTGGTGGTGCAGGACGCGTTGGAGACGATGGTGTGGCTCTTGTCCAGCTTCTGGTGATTGACGCCGTAGACGACGGTGAGGTCGACGTCGGTGCCGGGCGCGGAGATCAGCACGCGCTTGGCGCCGGCGGCGAGATGTGCGCTCGCCTTGTCCTTGGCGGTGAAGAGGCCGGTGCACTCCAGCGCGATGTCGACGCCGAGGTCCTTCCACGGCAGCTTGGAGGGATCGCGCTCCGCCGTCACCTTCATGAAGCCGCGGCCGACATCCATCTGGTCGCCCTTGGTCTTCACTTCGCCGGGGAAGCGGCCATGCACGGTGTCGTAGCGGAAGAGGTGCGCGTTGGTCTCGACCGGGCCAAGATCGTTGAGGCCGAGGACCTCGATGTCCTTGCGGCCGCTCTCGATGATGGCGCGCAGGACCAGGCGGCCGATGCGGCCGAAACCGTTGATGGCGACTTTGACTGTCATCTTCTTCCTCTTCTGCTCTTGATCTACAGCGACGCCTTCACGCGTTCGACGATCGCCGCAGCGGTAATGCCGAAATGCTTGTAGAGTTCCGGGGCCGGTGCCGAGGCGCCGAAGCCCTGCATGCCGATGAACGCGCCGTTGGCGCCAATGTAGCGCTCCC
>DASSJW010000772.1:0-4543 GCA_035690995.1 Xanthobacteraceae bacterium | reverse complement strand
GCGGACCAGGAGACCATCCGTTACACCGGCTTCTATGGCATCGACGCGAACGGCAAGCCGTTCCTCTCCCGCGAGGTGTTGGGTGGCGGCTCGGGCGGGCGCTACTACGCCGACGGCAACGACGCCATCCATATCGTCCCGGATTCGCGCAACCAGCCGGCCGAATTCACCGAAACGCGATTTCCGCTGCTGGTGGAAAAGCTCGCCTTGCGCATGGACTCCGGCGGCGCCGGCAAGCGGCGCGGGGGCCTCGGCTACGAGAAGCATTACCGCGCGCTGGTGGACTGCCGCACCATCGTCACTGCCGATCGCGTGCGGCTCGGCTGCTATGGCGTCAATGGCGGCAAGGCGGGGCTGCCGTTCTGCGTGACGGTCGACATCGAAGGTGCGCCGCGCGATCTCGGCGGCCTGGTCGACGGCGAGCCGGTGCTCGCCGGTCAGGTGGTTCGCGTGCTCACCACCGGTGGCGGCGGCTGGGGCGATGCGCTGGAGCGCGAGCCGGAGCTGGTGCAGCGCGATGTGATCGAGGGCAAAGTGTCGCTGGCAGCGGCGCGCGACGATTACGGCGTTGTCCTTGTGCCGGGAGAAAGCGCAGGCTCCTGCACATTCGACGAACAGGCGACCGCGAGCCTGCGGGCGAAGCTTCAGGGCCGGCGCCGCAAGGACCGGCCGATCATCGATCGTGGCGACGGCTACGAGAAAATGCTCCGCGGCGAGGTGGTGCCGTGGACGCGTTCGGCCTGAAGGCCGGCACGACAGTCGAGGAAGGAACGGAATGGCCATTGAGGTCGCAAAGGTCGAACTGAAGAGCGTGCAGGACGCCTCCGGGCTCGAGGCCTGCATCCACAAGGGTCAATTCACGGCCGATCAGGTGATCGCCGTGATCGGCAAGACCGAAGGCAACGGCGGCGTGAACGACTTTACCCGCATTCTCGCCGATCAGGCGTTCCGTCGCGTGCTGCTGAAGAGCGGCCGGCGCTCGGAAGCGGAGATTGCCCGCATTCCGATGGTGTGGTCGGGCGGCTGCGACGGCGTCATCACGCCCCATGCCACCATTTTCGCTCGCAACGAGAAAACCGGCAGCGCCTCGCAACCCCGCCTCGCCATCGGCACGGCCATGAGCGCGGAGCTCAAGCCGGAGGATATCGGCCGCCCGGCGATGGTGGAGAAGGTGGCCGCGGGCGTGAAGGCGGCGATGCGCGACGCCGGCATCGACGATCCGAAGGACGTGCACTACGTGCAGACCAAGACGCCGCTGCTCACGATCGAGACCGTGCGCGACGCGGAATCGCGGGGCCAGCATGTCGCCTGCGAGGTGCACGATTCCATGGGGGTGTCGAATGGCACGACCGCGCTCGGCATCGCGGCGGCGCTGGGCGAAATCAAGATGCCCAAGGCCGAGGAGATCTGCCGCAACCTCGACCTCTATTCCTCCGTGGCCTCGTGCTCCTCGGGCGTGGAACTGACCCAGGCGCAGGTCGTGCTGCTCGGCAACAGGCCCGGCGCCGGCGGCCGCTATCGGATCGGCCATGCGGTGATGAAGGACGCGCTCGACATCGACGGCATCTACGAGGCCATCCGCAATGCCGGCCTCGAGCTGCCCGCGCGGCCGCGCGCCGAGGATCTGGGCGGACGGGTGGTCAACTGCTTCATCAAGTGCGAGGCGGATCGCCGCGGTACGCTGCGCGGCCGCCGCCAGATCATGCTGGACGATTCCGACGTGCACCATCACCGCCATTCGAAGGCGGCGGTCGGAGGTGTTGCGGCCGCAGCGATCGGCGATCCCGCCGTGTTCGTTTCCGTCGACGCGATGCACCAGGGCCCGCAAGGCGGTGGCCCGGTGATCGCCATCGTCGACGTCGGCGAGTGACGACGGCACGAGACTTGCAATTCACCTGCCGGGCCGGCCGTGAAGTGCCGACACCCGGTAAACCTGGAGAGAGTGCAATGCGCAACGTTCACGCGATCGCTCGCCGCCACGTGTTGGCGGCCGTGGCCGGGCTGATGGTGTTCGCGACGGTTCCCGCCGCCGCCCAAGAGAAAGTTCAAGACAAGGTCAAGGTCGGCGTGTTTCCGGTGAGCTCGTCGCTGCCCTATTTCGTGGCGCTCGAGCGCGGCTTCTTCAAGGAGCAGAATATCGAGCCCGAGATGGTCCGGTTGATCGGCGGACCGCCCAACATCGCCGCCATGATCACCAACCAGATCGACGCCGCGGCGGTGCTGGTGACCATCGAAGGCATGAACGCCGACCTGAAGAAGCCCGGCGTGGCGATGTACATCTCGCTCAACAGTCAGAACAAGACCTATCAGATGGAGCAGTTCGTCGTCCGCAAGGGCTATCCGGCGAGTTCGCTCAAGGATCTCAAGGGGGCGAAGATCATGTCGGCGCCCGGACCGGCCAACGTGACCATGGCGAAGGCGGCTTTGGCCGCGGCGGGCCTGAAGGAAGGCGATTACACCATCGACCAGCTCGACATGGCGCAACACGTCAACGTCATGCAGGCCGGCACGTTCGACGCCGGCTACACGCTCGAGCCGAACGCATCCACCATGCGCAAGATGGGCGTCGCGAGCACCATCGAGGCCGGCGTGATTGCGCATTACGTGCTGGGCGACCCCAATGCCAATGCGTTCGTCGGCGGCTGCGCGTTGACCAGCGACTTCATCAAAAGCCGGCCCGACGCGGCCAAGCGTTTTACCGCGGCGTGGGCGAAGGCGGTGGCGTTCATCAACAGCAATCCGCAGGAAGCGCGCAAGCACCTGCTGAAGAACACCTTCACGCCCGAGGATGTGGTCGATACAGTGCCGATGATCCGCTATTACATGGTTGGCGACCTTACCGCCAAGGACAAGGCAGACTTCCAGAAGTTCATCGACTTCTCGGTGCAGACGGGAACGCTGCCCGAAAAGGTGGACGTGACCAAATTCATGCAGACGTTCTGAGATCAGCCCCGCGAGGTTTTCACGTGCTCACGCCGGCCGCGGAGATCAGGTCGGGTGCGGGAGCCACGGGTCCGGCTCCCGCCCACGTCACCGTTCGCGGCCTGTGCAAGCGTTTCGGCGCCACCACGATCTACCACGATTTCGATCTCGACATCCCGCGCGGCAGGCTGGTCTCGGTCTTCGGCCCGAACGGGTGCGGCAAGAGCACCCTCATCAACATGATCGCCGGGCTGATCCCGCTGGACGCCGGCGAAATCCTGTTCGACGGCAAGCCGCTGAGCCAGATCAAATTCGGCTACGTGTTCCAGAACTACCGCGAGGCGCTGTTCCCTTGGCTGCGCTCGCTCGAGAACATCGAGTATCCGCTCAAGCTGATGGGGGTGCCCAAGGCAGAGCGCCGGGCGCGGGTGGAGCGGCTGGTTGCCCATCTCGGGGTGAAGATCGATCTCACCAAATATCCCTACCTGCTCTCCGGCGGCCAGCAGCAGCTGGTATCGATCATGCGCGCGCTCGTCGTCGAGCCCGAGATCTTGTTTCTCGACGAGCCGTTCTCGGCGCTCGACTACGAGATGACGCTGTTCATGCGCGAGCAGCTGCAGCGCATCTTCATGGAAACCGGAACCACGACCGTCCTGGTCTCGCACGATCTCGAAGAGGCGGTCTACCTTGCCGACAGGGTGCTGCTGCTGTCGCGGCACCCGGCGCGGATCGCCGACTATGTCCATTATGAAACACCGCGCCCCCGCAATGACGAAACGCTGTCGCAGCCGGAGTTCGTGACCACCAAGGCGCATTGCCTGGAAATCTTCCAGCGCGAGGTGCGGCGCGCATGAAACGGTTCGATCCATATCTGCCGGTGCTTGGCGTATTGGCGCTGATCGTCCTGTGGTACCTCGCCGTCTGGGCGCAAGTGGTGGATCCGGTGCTGCTGCCGCCGCCGACCGACACCTTCCGCGCCATGTGGACAGGCATGACACAGGGAAAGCTCGGCAGCGACTTTCTGCACACGGTGGAGCGCACCGTCTACGCCACGGTCATTGCCGCGGTGATTGCAATCCCGCTCGGCATCTTTCTCGGCGCATCGGAGCGGCTTTATCGCTCGGTGGAATTCGTGATCGATTTCTTCCGTTCGACGCCGGCCTCGGCCATGTTCCCGCTGTTCCTGGTGCTGTTCGGGGTCGGCGATCGCACCAAGATTTCGGTGGCCGCATTCGGGGCGGCGCTGGTGATCCTCTTCAACGTCGCCTACGGGGTGATGAACGCGCGCAAGACGCGCCTGCTTGCGGCCAAGGCCATGGGCGCGTCGCGCCTGCGCATCCTGACCGATGTCATGCTGCTGGAGTCGCTGCCGCAGACCTTCGTTGGGCTGCGCAACGGCGTGTCGCTGGCGCTGGTCATCGTGGTGGTGGCCGAGATGTTCATCGGCTCGACCGACGGGCTCGGCAACCGCGTGTTCGAAGCGCAGCAGCTGTTCGCCATGCCCGACATGTACGCCGCCATCTTCGCCGCCGGCGCGCTCGGCTACGGGCTCAATCTGCTGTTCCTGCTGGTCGAGCGGCGCTTCGTGCATTGGGCCGGGAAGTAAAACGAAACATGGTCG
>DASSJW010000771.1:0-5044 GCA_035690995.1 Xanthobacteraceae bacterium | reverse complement strand
CGATGCGCGCCTTTGATCGCGAGGTGGCGGTCGGCCATCACGTCTATCCTGATGTCCCGATCGATGATCTGATCGAGGCGCTCGCGACGCGGGCGCGCCCGCTCGGCGTCGGCCGCGCGCCGGCTCACTTGCGTGCAATCGCGTATCCGCGCGGGTTGAAGGACGATGACAACCCGATCACTCCCTCCGATATCGCTGCGGCCATCAACGACCTGTTCGACCGTCACGGTCCGATGCCGATGACCGCCGACATGGGCGATTGTCTGTTCACCGCCATGGAGATCGAGAACACCGCGCTGGCCGCGCCCGGCTATTACGCCGGCATGGGTTTCGGCGTGCCCGCGGGTATCGGCGTGGCAGCCGCGACCGGCCGCCGCCCGCTGATCCTGGTCGGCGACGGCGCGTTTCAGATGACCGGTTGGGAACTCGGCAACTGCCGCCGTTACGGCCTCGATCCGATCGTCGTGCTGTTCAACAACACGAGTTGGGAAATGCTGCGCGTGTTCCAGCCGGAATCCCGTTTCAACGATCTCGACGACTGGCATTTCGCGGCACTGGCGCCTTCGCTGGGCGGCCATGGCGAGCGGGTGCGGACGCGCCGCGAACTCAAGCACGCGCTCGAACAGGCGGTGGCGCGCCGCGGCCAGTTTTCGCTGGTGGAAGTCATGCTACCGCGTGGCGCGACGTCGTGGACGCTCGCGCAATTCGTGTCCGGCTTCAAGGCCGCCAGGGCGCGCTCCAGTGCGCCCTGATGGTACTCGAAATGAAGGTCAGCGTTCCGCACCACAACCGATCCGGAGAATGACCCATGTCGCTCGAGCCACTGCTTGCGGCACCTCTGGCCACCCGCGTGCATGCGTTCGCTGCGATGGCGGCGTTCGCGCTCGGCGCCGCGCAGCTTGCCGCGCCCAAGGGCACCGTGCCCCATCGCACCATCGGCTGGATATGGGTGCTCCTGATGGTGACCGTAGCCATGACGTCATTCTGGATCCATGACCTGCGGGTCTGGGGCGAGTGGAGCCCAATCCATCTGCTGTCGATCTTCACGCTGATCATGCTCCCGGCCGCGGTGATCCATGCCGTGCGGCATCGTGTCGAGGATCACCGCAAGGCCATGTTGGGGCTTTTTACCGGCGCACTGGTGATCGCGGGACTCTTCACTTTCTGGCCCGGCCGCATCATGCATGCAGTGCTGTTCGGCGACTGAAAGGACGCTGGCCCTGCGGCCCGCCGGGGGGATGATCCGCCCCGAATCCAGGCGCCTCGGGCGCGGCGGCGGCGGGTTCCAATCGCCCGCCAGGACTTGACGATAACTCTCTGAATTCCCATCTGAAAATAGCTCGATCCAGGCGCGTTTTGGGGTGGCGCCCCGGGTCTGAATCAGCTAAGCAATCCGAGATCACGCCGCACGGAATCCACTCTTGGCCGACAACGACGATCAGCAGCCCGAACAACCGGGCCCATCCGACATTCGCCCGGTCTCCATCACCGAGGAGATGAAGCGCAGCTACCTTGATTACGCCATGAGCGTGATCGTGGCGCGCGCGCTGCCGGACGCCCGCGACGGCCTCAAGCCCGTGCATCGGCGCATCCTGTTCTCCATGCACGAGAACGGACATACGCCCGACAAGAAATACGTGAAATCGGCGCGCGTGGTCGGCGACGTGATGGGCAAATATCATCCGCACGGCGACCAGGCGATCTACGACGCGCTGGTACGCATGGCGCAGGATTTTTCCATGCGCCTGCCGCTCATCGACGGGCAAGGCAATTTCGGCTCGGTCGACGGCGATCCGCCAGCGGCCATGCGCTACACCGAATGCCGTCTCGGCCGGCCGGCCATGGAACTGCTCGAGGATATCGACAAGGACACGGTCGATTTCCAGGCGAACTATGACGGCAATGAGAAAGAGCCGGTGGTGTTGCCGGCCCGTTTCCCAAACCTGCTGGTGAATGGGGCAGGGGGTATCGCGGTTGGCATGGCCACCAATATCCCGCCGCACAATCTCGGCGAGGTGATCGATGCCTGCATCGCGCTGATCGAAAATCCGGCCCTCGGCATCGATGAACTGATGGGCATCGTTCCGGGCCCCGATTTCCCCACCGGCGGCATCATTCTCGGCCGCGCAGGCATTCGCGCCGCCTATCACCTCGGCCGCGGCTCGATCGTCATGCGCGGCAAGGTGGAGATCGAGACGTCGCGCGGGGACCGCGAGACCATCGTGATCAGCGAGATCCCCTACCAGGTGAACAAGGCCACGATGGTCGAGCGCATCGGGGAACTGTGGCGCGACAAGAAAATCGACGGCATCTCGGCGTTGCGCGACGAATCCGACCGCCAAGGCTATCGCGTCGTTGTCGAGATCAAGCGTGACGCCATGGCGGACGTAGTGCTCAACCAGCTCTACCGCTATACGCCGCTGCAATCGACCTTCGGGGCCAACGTGGTCGCGCTCGATGGTGGCCGCCCGCTGGTGATGACGCTCAAGGATCTGTTGACGTCCTTTATCGCGTTCCGCGAGGAGGTGATTTCCCGGCGCACGAAATATCTCCTCAGCAAGGCGCGCGATCGCGCCCACATTCTCGTCGGGCTTGCAATTGCAGTGGCCAATATCGATGAGGTGATCAAGCTCATCCGCGCCTCGAAGGACGCCAACGAGGCGCGCGAAGCGTTGATGGGCCGTGACTGGCCGGCCACGACCGCAGCCTCGCTGATCGAATTGATCGACGATCCTCGCCACAAGGTGACCGCGACCGGCACTGCCCGGCTTTCCGCCGAGCAGGCCAAAGCCATTCTCGACCTGCGGCTCCAGCGCCTCACCGCCCTCGGTCGCGACGAGATCAAGGCCGAGCTCGACAAGCTCGCCGAGGAGATCGCCGACTATCTCGAGATTTTACGCTCGCGCGCGCGCATCCAGACCATCGTCAAGGACGAACTCCGAGCCGTGCGCGAGAAGTTCGCCACGCCGCGCCGCACGGTGATCCTCGACCAGGAAGGCGAGGTGGACGAGGAAGATCTGATCCACCGCGAGGACATGGTGGTGACGGTCTCGCACCTCGGCTACGTCAAACGCGTGCCGCTCTCCACCTATCGAGCGCAAAGGCGCGGCGGCAAGGGCCGTTCGGGCATGCAGACCCGCGAGGAGGATTTCGTCTCCCGCCTGTTCGTGGCCTCGACCCACACCCCGGTGCTGTTCTTCTCCTCGCATGGCCGGGTTTACAAGGAAAAGGTCTGGCGGCTGCCGCAGGCGGCACCGCAGGCGCGCGGCAAGGCGCTGATCAACATCCTGCCGCTAGAACAGGGGGAGCTGGTCACCACCGTCATGCCGCTGCCCGAGGACGAGAAGACCTGGGCGCAGCTCGACGTGATGTTCGCCACCACGCGCGGGACCGTGCGGCGCAACAAGCTCTCCGACTTCGTCGACGTGCGCCGCTCCGGCATCATCGCCATGAAGCTCGACGAGGGCGAGGGGATCGTCGACGTCCAGATCTGCACCGAGCGTGACGACGTGCTGCTCACCTCGGCCGACGGCCAGTGCATTCGTTTCCCGGTCACCGACGTACGCGTGTTTCAGGGGCGCACGTCCATGGGAGTGCGCGGCATCGCGCTGGCGGAGGGCGACAAGGTCATTTCGCTTTCGATTCTCCGGCATACCGATGCGACCGCCGACGAGCGCGCCGCCTATCTCAAGCACGCCGCCGCGGTGCGACGGGGCCTCAACGGCGCCGACGCCGAGGAAAGCTCGGCCGATGCGGAGGAGGCGCCGGAATCGGCTGGGAACGAGGCGATCGAACTCGGCGAGCAGCGTTACGTGGCGATGTCCGCGGCCGAGCAGTTCGTGCTCACGATTTCCGAGCGCGGTTACGGCAAGCGCTCATCCTCCTACGAGTATCGTATCACCGGCCGAGGCGGCAAAGGTATCGTCGCCATGGACGTCCGCGAACGCGATGGCACGATCAGGAAAAAGACCGGCAAGCTGATCGCCTCGTTTCCGGTCGAGGACGGGGATCAGCTCATGCTCGTCACCGATGGCGGTCAGCTCATCCGCACCCGCGTCGAAGGCATTCGCATCGTCGGACGCTCGACCCAGGGTGTCATCGTGTTCGACACCGCGGAAGGCGAGCGCGTGGTCTCGGTTGAGCGGATCAGCGAAGAAGGCGACGAGAACGGCGGCTAGCTGATGTCATGCTGGCGGAAGCGTCTTACACCGCGCGACCAACGCGGGAGGACATAGCCTCGATCTCGTCAGGGTCATCAGCCGGATCATCGGATTTTGCGGACGATGACACCGGAGCACACCGGGCCGGATGTCGTCATGAATTGGGAACTGTTCGCCGCTTTTTTGCTGATCACCGCCGTTCTTGTCATCACGCCGGGACCGATCGTGACATTGGTCATCGCGACCGGCGCGAGCCAAGGGATCCGCGCGGCGCTGACCACGGTCGCGGGCACGACGCTCGGCAACGCGGTTCTGCTCGCAGCGATCGCGCTCGGCTTGAGCTGGGTCCTCGCGAACGCAGCCACGCTGTTCGACATCCTGCGCTGGGTCGGCGCGGCTTATCTGATCTGGCTCGGCGTCCAGGCTTGGCGCCACGGCGGCACGAACGCCGCTCTCGGCCCGCCGCGGCGGCACGTGCATTTCTGGCGTGGTGCTCTGGTTGCGCTCTCGAATCCGAAGACGATCGCCTTCTTCACGGCCTTCCTGCCGCAGTTCGTCGATCCGAGCCTGCCGGCCGGGCGCCAGCTCGCGGTGATGTGTGCGGTTTCAGTCGCTCTGGCCGCGGTTACCGATTCCAGCTGGGCGATCGCGGCCGGGCTGGGGCGGGCGTGGTTCATGCAGTCGTGGCGGGCGAAGCTGCTCGGCCGGTTGTCCGGCGTGGCTCTGATCGCCGGCGGCCTGTGGCTGTCGCTGGCGCGGCGGCCAAGCTGACGCCGCTCCGCGCCTAGCGCCGTCGCATCATTCCGCCTTGAGATTGAGAGCGCGCACGATCGGCGCCCATTTCTGCCGTTCCGCGACGACCAGTCGCGCGAGTGCGTCGGGGG